>NZ_JBATXN010000426.1:0-20310 GCF_049673265.1 Mycobacterium sp.
TCCGCAACGCTCGGCAGATTTGGCGGAGGCCCTGCCGTCTGGGCCCGGGCAGCTTGGGTGATTCTGATCCGAGAGGCGATGTCGTAGGCCACGATCTGCGCGCTGGCGCCCGGGATCCGGCTGACCACCGCGGCGATCTTGTCGGCGGTGCGGTCGTGCAGCAGCCGGCCCAGTAGCGCCGAATACGTCCGACGTGGCAGCAACACCGTCACGGTACTGTCCGGATGGTCCTCCTTGACCTGGCAAACGAGCGCTTGCGCGGCCCGGCCCAAGTTGCGATCCAGACAATCGACCAACCGCAATTCGGTGACGTGCCCGAAGTCGCGCCAACGCTGCTGCAACCCCGCGGCATGAGCCGCGTCCAACACGAAGTGCACCGCGGTCAGCTCATCGGCCTGCAACCCGTGCGCGTAACGCATCGCCTCGACCTCGGCCAAGTCGACACTGTCCACGAAGACGAACACCCGATGCCGGTCGTGTTTGTCCATGTCAGGGAGCGGGGTGCGGGCCATCTCCAACACCGACGCCTCGGCGCGATATTGCCGGTTGAGCCGCATCAAGCCGAACACCAAAATCGGGAAGACCACGACGACCAGCCAGGCGCCCTCGGTGAACTTCGCGACCGCGAAGATGGCCACCACGATCGTCGACAGGATGCCTGCGGACAGGTTGAGCACCAGCTTGGGTCGCCAGCCGGGCCCCCGATGGGTGAGGTGATGTTTGGTCATCCCGTAGCCGGCCATCGAGAAGCCGGTGAAAACCCCGATCGCGTAGAACGGCACCAGCGCGTTGACCGATCCTCCGGTGATGATCAGCAGCGCCACCGCCAGCACCGTCAACATGATGATGCCGTTGGAGAACACCAGCCGGTGACCGCGCTTCATCAGCGGCCGCGGCAAAAACTGGTCCTCGGCAACGAAACTCGCCAACGCGGGGAACCCGTTGAAGCTGGTATTGCCCCCGGTGTAGAGGATCAGTGCGGTGGCGGCCTGCACCAAGAAGTAGAAGACGTGACCGATCGTTCCGTTGCCGAACACCGCCCGGGCGATCTCGGACAGCATGGACGGATACCCGTTCGCGTATGGGGTGGCGTGCGTGGCATGCGCCAACCAGGCCACCCCGGCCAACAGGAATCCAAGGATCGCCGCCATGACGGTCAGTACGCGGCGGGCGTTGATGCCTTCGGGCTTACGGAACGCGTTGACGGTGTTGGAAATGGCCTCGACCCCGGTCAGCGACGAGCCGCCGTTGGCGAACGCGCGCAACACAATCAGGATCGTGGCGCCCATGATGATGCCGTCGCCGTGGCCGACGGGGACCGCTCCGACAATGTGCTGCGGATCGTAAGTCTTTAAGCTGCCGGTGAATTCGCGGATGATGCCGACGATGATCGTCGTTGAGACCATGCCGACGAAGAAATACGTCGGCAGCGCGAAACGAACTCCGGCCTCGCGCAGGCCGCGCAGGTTGGCCAGACACATCAGCAGCACGACAGCCACGGTGATTTCCAGGCCGTAGGGACCCAGCGCGGGAAACGCCGAGGCCACCGCGACCGTTCCAGCCGCGCACTGCACGGCGACGGTCACCACGTAGTCGATCAACAGCGAAGCCGCGGCGATCTGAGCCACCCGAGGTCCGAAATTCTCCCGAGCGACCACATAAGACCCACCCGCGCGGGTGTAGACCATCACGACCTGGCGATAGGAGGCGGCCACCAACACCAGAATCAACAAGATGACACCGGTTATCGGAAGTAGCAGCGCGAACGCGGCCAGCCCGGCGGCCGGCAGCAATTCGATCATGATCTGTTCTGGACCGTAGGCGGTCGACGAGATGGCGTCTGGTGAAAGCACGCCGAGCGCAACGGGATTCGAAAGTCTTTCGTGTTCCAGCTGGTCGTTGATCATCGGTTTTCCGAGCACAAACCGCTTGCACGCGTCAGAAAAAGACGGCGCAAAGCCCTGCTCGTCTACCGGTTTTGTCACACCAAATTCCTTAGCACGATCTTTCAAGCTCCCGGAAAAGAGTACGTTGCGTCCTACCGCTCGCGCGCGCTGGGACGAATCCGGCTTGGGGATATCCATTCTCAGCTGATCACCAGCGAACCCTCGATCAGCTCGTCAAATCGTTCTATGGCGTCGTCACCCTGTTCGTCGATACCACGCTTGGCTCCCTGGTCAGCGAGGTGCCGTGAGGCATACAACTGCGCCACCAGGGCCTTTCGGTCGGCCTGGCCGGTGGCGCGCTCCCAGGCTGCCTGCTCGGTCAGCAAAGCCCCTGCATACACATCGCCGATGAACTGAGTGAGCGGGAAAAGCCGAGCCTCAGCAACCGCGCCGTCCAGCTTGCCCCAAGCCGTGATCGCCGCTTCAAGATCGTCGATGCGGCTGCGTACAAGGCGCGTCGTCGCGTCGTCGTCGGACACCGAAACTGCGTCGTGCAGCCGCTCCAGCAAAGGCTCATGCGCATGCGAGCGCTCGATGCCCCGCCGCACGTCAAGACACAGGATATTGTCAGGACCTTCCCAGATGGTGTTGACCTGCGCGTCGCGAAGCAACCGGGCGACCGGCCAGGTTTCGATATAGCCGTTGCCGCCGTGGATCTCGATCGCGTCCGATGCCATCGTGATACCAAGCCGGCACACTTTGAGCTTCGTCGCCGGCACGGCGATACGCTGACGCACCGCGCGGGGCTGACGGTGGTTGGCGAACCCGGTGCCGTCGAAGACCAGCGCTTGGGCGGCTTCGACGTCGACGATCATCTCGGCAAGCTTGCGGCGGACCAGCGGCTTGTCGAGCAACGCACCGCCGAACGCCTGCCGCTGCCGCGCGTAGCACAGCGATTCGACGAGGGCGCGGCGCGAGTTGCCGAGGGCGAACATTGCGATCCCGAGCCGGGCCGCGTTGGTCAACTCCATCATTCGGCCCAGCCCCTTGCCGTCGTGCGGGCCAGTCTGGGCATCCTGGCTGCTCGGCTCGCCGGACAGCAGGAACGCTTCGGCGTCGACGAACTCCACCTCGCCGGAGGCCACCGATCGGGTGCCGAGTTTGTCCTTGAGGCGGCGGATCCGGATGCCGTTGCGGGTGCCGTCCCGACGGGTCCGTAGCACCAGGAATGTTGCCACGCCGCGCCCGGAATCCGGTGCACCCTGCGGCTTGGCCAGCACGACGAACACCTGCCCGTCGCAGTTGGACGCAAACCACTTGAAACCGTTCAGCAGCCAAGCATCTCCTTGCCGGGTCGCCATGGTCTCCAGGGCGCCGAGATCGGAGCCGCCGGCCCGCTCGGTCAACAGCTGAGCGGTCTCCCCTTCCCACTCGCCGCTCTCGAACTTGGCCAAGACATCCTCCCGAACATCCGCCGGCGCATACGCCGCGACCAGCGACTTGACCATCCCACCGCCGGTACCCAACGCGCACCCCAGGCCGATGTCGGCCTGATCGAGCAGATAGTTGGCGGCGTAGAGCGGCAGTGCCGGGTTGACGCGGGCGCGTCGCGCATCGTCCTTGAGCGCCTTTTGCGCATCCAGCACTGCCCTTTTCGACTCGGTGAACGACGGCGGCTGGATGACCTGGCTGACGTCGTGGCCCCAGCGGTCATAGCGCTCCAGCCGCGCTGGATTCCGGTCGGTCTGCTCGGCCCACCGCGCCACCGGGCCACCCATCAGCGCGCCGATACGCCGCAGATGGGGTTCGGCGACGGCCAACTCGTCGGGCTGCAGATAGTAGGACATCGTGAACTGGAGGCTCGGATCGGTTTCATACCAGTTGAGCCCGACGGCGCCCTGGTAGTTCTCCGTGCGGTACCGCTGCGACTTCTCCGGGGTGGCGAAGGGCAGCCGGTCGACCGCTTCTACGTCGTAGTCGGTCATATCGTTAGCTTCCCGCAAGACGGTCGGCCGCCGCAGCGATCCGCTCGTCGGTGGCGGTCAACGCCACCCGAACATGCTGGACGCCGCGTGGGCCGTAGAACTCACCAGGCGCCGCCAGAATGCCGCGCTGCGCCAGCCAGCTGACGGTGTCGCGGCAAGCTTCACCACGGGTGACCCACAGATACAGCCCGGCTTCGGAGTAGTCGACGGTGAAACCGGCCGAGCCGAACGCCGGCAGCAGCACGTCGCGGCGTCGGCGGTAACGGTCGCGCGGATCGTGTTCATGGGGGTCGTCGTCCAAGGCGGCGACCATGGCCGCCTGCACCGGCGTCGGCACCATCATCCCGGCGTGTTTGCGGACCGCCAGCAGTTCGGCGACCAGTCCTTGGTCCCCGGCGACGAAGCCGGCCCGGTAGCCGGCCAACGATGAGCTCTTGGAGAGCGAGTGCACCGCCAACAGACCGGTGTGGTCGCCGTCGCACACCGAGGGATGCAGGACCGACAGCGGTTCGGCGTCCCAGCCCAGGCCCAAGTAGCACTCGTCGGAGGCCACCACGGTGCCGCGCTCCCGGGCCCAACCGACGACCTTGCGCAAATGGTCGACGCCGAGCACCTGCCCGGTCGGATTGCTCGGCGAGTTCACGTAGACCAACGCGGGCGACTGCGGACCCAGCTGAGTCAGCGAATCGGCGTAGAGCACCCGAGTTCCGGCCAGCCGAGCGCCGACGTCGTAAGTGGGATACGCCAGCTCGGGAACCACGACCAGGTCATCGGCGCCCAACGCGAGCAGCGTCGGCAGCCAGGCGATGAGTTCCTTGGTACCGATCACCGGCAACACCGCCGCCTCGGTCAAAGCGGTGACGCCGTACCGACGTTCCAGGGCGGCGGCGGCCGATTGGCGAAGTTCCGAGGTGCCCGCAGTGGTGGGGTATCCGGGGGCGGCGCTGGCTGCGGCGAGCGCTTCGCGGATCACCGGCGCCACCGGATCGACAGGCGTGCCGACGGATAGGTCGACGATGCCGTCCGGGTGCGACTTGGCCAGCGCTGTCGCGTCGGCCAGGGTGTCCCAGGGGAACACCGGCAGTAGAGCGGAGGCCGCCGACCGGCGGTTCACCAGGCTGCTCAGTCGCCCTCACCTTGCGGCGGCAGATCTTTGACGACCTGCGGGTCGTTCTCGGTCATGCCGACCTTGGCCGCGCCACCGGGTGATCCGAGCTCATCGAAGAAGTCCGCATTGATCTGCGTGTACTGATTCCACTGCTCGGGCACATCATCTTCGTAGTAGATCGCCTCGACCGGGCAGACCGGCTCACAGGCGCCACAGTCCACGCACTCGTCGGGGTGGATGTAGAGCATCCGAGCGCCCTCGTAGATGCAGTCGACCGGGCATTCCTCGATACATGCCTTGTCCTTGATGTCGACGCAGGGTTCGGCGATCGTGTACGTCACGAAGGTCTCCTCCATGTGTTTCGGTGGCCCGGGGAAGGACGCCCGGCCTTATGGTTTCGCTTCCCGGGGGTGAAGATCCGTTGATTACTGATACTAGACGTTGCATACAAAACGCAACCACCGGGCGGCTATGCGCGCTGGTGCAGTGCAACTAGTTGCATAGGGCTGGCCGCTGTCCTTATGCTGCGCGCGTGGCACTCCCCCACGCGATCCTGGTATCGCTGTGCGAACAGTCCGGCTCCGGCTACGAGCTGGCGCACCGGTTCGACCGCTCCATCGGCTACTTCTGGAACGCCACCCATCAGCAGATCTACCGAACATTGCGGGCGATGGAAGACGACGGCTGGGTCTGTTCGACGGTCGTCGCCCAGCGCGGCCGGCCGGACAAGAAGGTCTACACCGTCTCCGAGGCCGGCCGCGTCGAGCTGGCCCGCTGGATCGCCGCGCCTTTAGGCAAAGCGACGTCCGGACGCGGCGGAGCACTGTCGGACACCCGAACCCGCGATGTGGCCGTCAAGCTACGCGGGGCCGCTCACGGCGACCCGGCCGCGCTACGCACGCAGATTTCCGCGCTGCGCGCCGAACGTGCGCAGCTGTTGGACATCTACCGCGGATTCGAGAAGACACAGTTCGCCGACCCGTCGGCGCTGCGCGGCAGCGCGCTACATCAATACTTGGTGCTGCGCGGCGGCATCCGCGCCGAGGAGAGCACGATCGACTGGCTCGACGAAGTGGCCACGGCATTACAGGGACATCCATGACCTATCCAAACCTGTTGTCCCCGTTGGATCTCGGGTTCACCACGCTGCGTAACCGGGTGATCATGGGTTCGATGCACACCGGTCTGGAAGACCGTGCGCACCACATCGACCGGCTCGCCGAGTATTTCGCTGAACGCGCCCGCGGCGGTGTCGGGCTGATCATCACCGGTGGCTATGCGCCGAACCGGACCGGCTGGTTGCTGCCGTTTGCCTCCGAGCTGCTTTCCTCCGCTCAGGCGCGCCGGCATCGTCGCATCACCAGCGCGGTCCACGACGCGGGTGGCAAGATTGCGCTGCAGATCTTGCACGCCGGACGTTATGCCTACCATCCGCTTTCGGTCAGCGCGTCGTCGATCAAGGCGCCGATCAACCCGTTTCGCCCGCGCCGGCTTTCGTCGCGCGGAGTGCAGAGCACGATCGACGACTTCGTGCGGTGCGCGCAGCTCGCCCGCGAGGCCGGCTATGACGGCGTCGAGATCATGGGCAGTGAAGGATATTTGATCAACCAATTTCTGGCACCGGGTACCAACAAGCGCAACGATGCCTGGGGCGGTACACCGGAGAAGCGCCGCCGGTTCGCGGTCGAGATCGTGCGCGGCATAAGAGAATCCGTCGGATCGGATTTCATCATCTGCTACCGGATGTCGATGGCCGACTACGTCGAAGACGGCCAGAGTTGGGACGAAACGCTGGCGCTGGCAACCGAAATCGAGGCCGCTGGGGCAACGATCATCAACTCCGGCTTCGGCTGGCACGAGGCTAGGGTGCCGACGATCGTCACGTCGGTGCCCAACAGCGCGTTCGTCGACATCAGCCATGCGGTCGCCGGGCACGTCAACATTCCGGTAGCGGCGTCCAACCGCATCAACATGCCCCAGGCGGCCGAACAAATTCTGGCCGATACCGATGTGCAGCTGGTTTCGATGGCACGGCCGCTGCTGGCGGACCCGGAGTGGGTGCTCAAGGCGCAAGCCGCACGCGACGACGAGATCAACACCTGCATCGCGTGTAATCAGGCTTGCCTCGATCACGCATTCGTGAAGAAGACGGTGTCCTGTCTGCTCAATCCGCGAGCCGGCCACGAGACCCGGTTGGTGCTGTCGCCGACGCGGCGCACTCGCGTGATCGCGGTGGTCGGAGCCGGCCCGGCCGGGCTGGCGACCGCGGTGAATGCCGCCGCGCGTGGTCATGACGTGACACTGTTCGAGGCCAACGACTTCATCGGCGGCCAATTCGACATGGCGCGCCGGATCCCGGGCAAAGAGGAATTCACGGAAACCATCCGGTATTTCACGACGATGCTGGACAAGCACGGCGTGACGGTTCGGCTGGGCACTCGAGTGTCGGGGGCGCAGCTGGCCGGCTACGACGACGTCGTGTTGGCCACCGGTGTGGCGCCGCGGATTCCGGCGATCCCCGGCATCGATCATCCGATGGTGCTCACCTACGCCCAGGCGATCACCGGCGTCAAGCCGGTCGGGAAGACCGTCGCCGTGATCGGCGCCGGCGGCATCGGTTTCGACGTCAGCGAATTCCTGGTGACCGGCGAGTCGCCCACGTTGAACCTCAAAGATTGGAAAGCCGAGTGGGGCGCCGCCGATCCGTGGGACGGGCGGGGCGCGCTGACCAGTCCGATTCCGGCGCCCCCGCTGCGTGAGGTGTATTTACTGCAGCGCAGCAGCGGTGCGCAAGGCAAGCGGCTGGGCAAGACCAGCGGATGGGTGCACCGGGCTTCGTTGAAGGCCAAAGGCGTTCACCAGCTTTCCGGAGTCAACTACGAACGGGTGAGCGACGACGGACTGCACATCAGCTTCGGCCCGAACCGGCAGCGGCCGCAGTTGCTGGCGGTGGACAACGTGGTGGTCTGCGCGGGTCAGGAGCCGGTGCGAGACCTGGAAGACGAGCTGCGGCTAGCCGGTATCGACCCGCACATCATCGGCGGCGCGGCATTCGCGGTGGAACTGGACGCCAAGCGCGCCATCAAGCAGGGCACCGAGCTGGCTGCCCGGCTGTAGCGGCGTCAGTAGCCGGCCAGCAGAGCCCGCACCCGACCCAAGGTTTGCGGCCCGACCCGGCTGCAGATCCGCGACGGGTCGGCGGGGCGGCGGCCCCACAACAGCAAAACCCTTGCGGCGGCATCGGTTTCCAACGTGGCCGGCCCGTCCGGGGCAGCCAGCCGGATGGTGGTGCGGTCGGCCTCCGCGTCGACAACCACATCGTCGGCGTCGGCAACTCGCAACCGCGCCTCGATCCGCTCCCCGGGCCGCAATTGCTTGACGCCCTTAGCCAACAGCGGCCGTCCCACCGCCAGCACACTGTGGATCGTCATCCAGGGCTGCGCCATCCGTGCCTGGGCCGCCGCATCGTCGCCGGTGATGTCCCATCCGTGCAGGACCAGCTCTTCACGCATGTGCTCGGCGAACCAGGGCACCTTCATGGTGCGCCCGGTCCACGCCACGTCGGTATCGGCCGGGACGTCATCGGCCGCTTCGGCAACCTCGTTGAGCATGGCCATGTTTCGGTGCAAAGCCGTCCACAGGTCGGTCTCGTTCATGGCGCGCAGCGGCCCCTCGCGTTCCTCGAACCCGCGGGTGGCAACCGGATCGCCGGCCAGGTGCGCGCCCAGCACCCGGCCCAGCTCCTCGGCGTTGGCGGCCTGATGGATGACGATGTCGCGGACCGTCCACGCCTCGCACCAGGTGCCCGCGTCCGGACGTCGCTGCTGCACGGCGTCGATGAACGGTTGCCATTCGGGAAACCTGTCGTTGTCGATCTTTTGGCCCATGCTGCCCAACCTACGCGGCGAGCGGACTGTACGTCGTGGTGCGCTGGCGTGCCGGCCGCCCGATGCCCTCGGCGATCGCGGTCAACTCGGCAGCCGTCTTGGCCGATCCGTATTCGGAGCCGGCCATCCGCGAAATGGTCTCTTCCATCAGCGTGCCGCCCAAATCGTTCGCGCCGCCGTTGAGCATCACCTGTGTGCGCTCGACGCCGAGCTTGACCCAACTGGTCTGAATATGAGAGATCCTGCCGTGCAGCATGATTCGTGCCAGCGCGTGCACGGCGCGGTTGTCACGGTGGCTGGGTCCTGGCCGGGCTGCGCCGGCGAGGTACAGCGGCGAGTTTTGATGCACGAACGGCAGCGGAACGAACTCGGTGAAACCTCCAGTGCGGTCCTGAATGTCACGCAACACGTTGAGGTGGCCGACCCAGTGCCGGGGGTTGTCGACGTGCCCGTACATCATCGTCGACGATGAACGAAGGCCTACCTCGTGGGCTGTGGTCACGATCTCGATCCACATCGAGCTGGGCAGCTTGCCCTTGGTGAGCACCCAGCGGACCTCGTCGTCGAGGATCTCGGCGGCGGTGCCGGGAATGGTATCCAGGCCTGCCTCACGCAGGCTGGTCAGCCATTCCCGGATACTCAAGCCGCTCTTGGTTACTCCGCTGGCGATCTCCATCGGCGAGAACGCGTGCACGTGCATCGACGGCACCCGCGCCTTGACGGCGCGCACCAGATCGGCGTATCCGGTGACGGGCAGCTCAGGATCGATCCCACCCTGCATGCAGACCTCGGTAGCGCCGGCGACGTGGGCCTCCCACGCACGCTGGGCGACCTCGGTCGTCGACAGCGAGTAGGCGTCGGCGTCGCCTTTGCGCTGCGCAAACGCGCAGAACCGGCAGCCGGTATAACAGATGTTGGTGAAGTTGATGTTGCGGTTGACCACGAACGTCACGTCGTCACCGACCACCTCGCGGCGCAATGAATCTGCCAGCGCGGCAACGGCATCCAAAGCAGCTCCGTCGGCGGTGGCCAAGGCCAGGTATTCGGCGTCGGTGCAGCGGGCCGGATCACGTTCGGCCGCGGTCAAGGCGGCGAGCACATCGGTGTCGATGCGCTCCGGGGCCCGGGCCGCCAGCTCGTGCACTTGCGAACGGATCGAATCCCAGTCCCCGAACGCACTCTCGAGGTCGCTACGGGCCTCGGTATTGCGACCTTCGGTGTCGATCGCCGCATTCAAGTTCACCCGGCCGGACGACGCCACGTCGTCGGGTTCCTGCCACGGCATGCCCGCCGGATGCACGTCGCGGGCCAGCCCGGTGGCCGGATCGGCCAGCGCCGCAACGTGTCCGCGAACCCGCGGGTCGATCCAGGCCGCCCCGGCCTGTATGTATTTGGGCTGCGCGGTCAGTCGCTCGACCAGGTCGTAGCCCGCCGCCTCGGTGACGGCGGCGAGCTCGTCGAGCGCGGGCCACGGCCGCTCGGGGTTGACATGATCGGGCGTCAACGGCGAAACGCCGCCCCAGTCGTCGACACCTGCGGCGATCAGCGCCAGGCACTCGTCGGGCGATACCAGGTTCGGCGGCGCCTGGATGCGCATTCCGGGACCGAGCACCAGTCGCGCCACCGCCACGGTGGCCAGGAACTCGTCGATGCCGGCGTCCGGCGTCGCGGCCATCGCCGTGTGTTCTTTGGCACGGAAGTTCTGCACGATCACTTCCTGAACGTGACCGAACGCCTTGTGCGACTTGCGAATAGCATGCAGAGTCTCGGCACGCTCGACGAGCGTCTCGCCGATGCCAACGAGTAGACCGGTGGTGAACGGTATGGATAACCGGCCCGCGTCGGTCAACGTGCGCAGCCGGACCACCGGGTCTTTGTCGGGGCTGCCGTAGTGCGCCAGGCCCTTGGTTTCGAACAGCCGCCGCGACGTGGTCTCCAACATCATCCCCATCGACGGCGCCACCGGCTTCAGCCGCGACAACTCCGACCAGCTCATCACGCCCGGGTTCAAGTGCGGCAACAGCCCGGTTTCCTCAAGCACCCGGATCGCCATCGCGCGGACATAGGACAACGTGGAGTCATAGCCGCGCTCGTCCAGCCACTCCCTCGCCTCCGGCCACCGATCCTCGGGCCGATCACCGAGAGTGAATAATGCTTCCTTGCAACCGAGTTCCCCGCCGCGACGCGCGATATCGAGAATCTCGTCGGGCTCCAGAAACATTCCCGCGCCCTGGGCACGCAACTTGGCCGGCGCGGTGACAAATGTGCAGTAGTGGCAGGTGTCGCGACAGAGGTGGGTGACCGGGATGAAAACCTTGCGCGAGTAGCTGACCGGCAGCCGGCCGCCGGCACCACGCCGTCCCGCCGATTCCAGCCCAGCATCGCGTACCCGCGCCGCGCTGCGACACAGATCGTCGAGATCATCGCCGCGGGCGGCCATCGCGATGGCCGCCTCGTCAACGTTCAGCGCGACCCCGTCGCGGGCCCGTCGCAGCACCCGGCGCATCGCGGATGCGCCCGGGGACGGCAGCACCGGTGGGGTCGGCAGCGGCGTCGGCTCTTCACCCGGAGTCAGTGGCACGTTGGTGTAACTTCCGCCCGGCTGGATTTCATCCGCGTACCGCAACATTGTGCGACCCCGACGCCTGCCATGTGCGCAACAGTAGCGTCCAGCGTCAGCGTTCGGCTCGGCGCGGCCACAGCACCCATGCCGGCGGCACCACGCCGCCTGCGAGCAGCAGTAACGGGCCGTAGGCCTGCACTCCGGGTCCGCCAAAGATGACGTCGCCGCCGGGACCGCCCGCCAACATCAGGAGGACCGTGACAAGCCACGTCCACAGCGGCAACGCCGCCAGCCGCGCGGATGTAGTCCATCGCCCGGCGGCCCAGACCAGGGCCGCGTTGACCAGGCCGCTGACCAATGCGCTGATGGGAAATGGGATGGAGCCGATATAGGCCGGCAGCAGTAGGGCGCCGGCCACCGCGGAGAGAATCCCGTCGACGGCGAGTAAAGCCAGGATCACGAATCGAATTGCCGGGTCCGTCGCGCCGATGTCGTCAACCTGCCCGGCGCGTGGCTTGGTCGCGGTCAGGTCGGGACGCTGTCCAACTGCGACGCGATGGACATGATCACCCACTGAAAGCTGTCCAGTCGGTCCTGCCAGTGTTGCTGGTTGTAGTCCAGATCCGGATCCATAACCGGAAAGCCTACCGCGTGACGGACTCGGTGAGATCGAGTCCGGCGAGTAAATCGGTCTCCCAGCCGCGCCCATCGCGATCTCCCGCGACACCGGCCGCCAAAATGTAGTGCTCTTGCCCGACGATGGGCAGCGCCAAGTTGTTCGACAACGCGAACGCGCGGCGGGTCGGACCGACGGTCAGCTGAGTGGCGTGCGCGGCCAGCGCCGCCTGCTTGGCCGGCATCGCGTCCGGGTCGTCGATGACGGCGTCGATCTCTTCATCGGAGTAGCCCAGTTCCTGGAAAGCCGAGTATTCGCCGTCGGGTGGCGGAATCACCCATCCCGACCGCAAATCGTCGGGGCCGAGCGCCTCCCACCCCGCCATGAATGCGCTTCGGGCGATGACCGTCCAGTACAGCTTCGACACCGACCACGGCGTGCCCGGGTAGCCGTCGGTGCCGGCCGCGGCTACCGCCGCTGTGGTGACGACATGGGCCTGCACGTGGTCGGGATGTCCGTATCCTCCGTTGGGGTCGTAGGTCACCACCACGTGCGGGCGCAACGTGCGGATGAGGGCGACCAGCGCGCCGACAGTTTCGTGTTCGTCGGCGTCGCTGAACCTTTCGCGCCTGCGCCGCGGTTCGGTGCCGGCCATGCCCGAATCACGCCAGCGGCCCGGGCCGCCGAGGAAGATCGGCGCCGGCACTCCCAGGGCTTGTAGCGCCGCGGTGAGTTCGCCGATGCGGTAGCCGCCGAGTTGATCGGCGTGATCGGCGCCCAGCTGTGCCCAACGGTCACCGATGATCTCGCCCTCTTCGCCCAGAGTGCAGGTGACGACATGCACCGCAGCCCCGCGGGCGATGTAATGGGCGATGGTGGCACCGTTGGTGATCGTCTCGTCATCGGGATGGGCGTGCACGAACAACAGCCGCGGCGTCTCCTGCATGCAGGCACCATACCGGTGTGAACGCCGATGGCTACTATCAACGGATGCGACAGCAGACCGCTCGCACCCGCCGCCGGGGCAAGGAACTCGAGGACGCGCTTTACGACGCGACGCTGGCCGAACTCGCCGCAGTCGGCTACGGCGGGCTGACCATGGAAGGGATCGCCGCGCGCGCCCGCACCGGCAAGGCCGCGTTGTATCGCCGCTGGACTTGCAAGCACGACCTGGTCCAGTCGGCGTTGCATTATGCGCTGCCGCCACTGGCCGAGCCCCGCGCCGACCGACCGGCTCGGGAGAATCTGCTGGCCGTGTTCGCCGCGCATTGCGATGTGCTTTCCGGCAAGACCGCATTCCCCAGCCTGGCCATCATGAACCAGCTCTTGCACGAGCCGGAACTGCGCGCCATCTTCGCCGACGCCGTCGTGGCGCCACGTTTGGCGATCACCGAAGCGATTCTGCAGGCCGGCGTGGCCAACGGCGAGATCAATGCCGCGGCGCTCACGCCCTACACCGCGCGCGTCGGCCCGGCGTTGATCAACCAACAGATGCTGCTCACCGGAGCCCCGCCGAACAAGCGCCAACTGGCGCACATCGTCGACACCGTGATCGCCCTTTCGGCGCCGGTGGCCCAATAGTTTTCGGCCTATTGCGCGGTTTTGACCCACTGCCCCGCGTCGCCGACGATCCCGACGGGCACCGAACCCGAAAGACTCACATTGAGAACGCTGGGACCAGCGGCCACGATCGTGGTGTCCTGCAGAATCGGTAGCACGGTCGACATGTTCCACAGCTGCGGCTCCACCGCGTTGATCACGTCGTTGATGTTCGTGGTGCCCGCCAGCCCGGCGTCGATATTCGACTGGATGCTGTGATCGCAAATGCCAGTCAGGTTGGACGGCGCCTGAACCAGCGCTCCGGGTTCGTGCGTCTGGCTGGTCGCGGTGGAAGTGGGGGCCGTCGCGGTGGTCGCCGGCGTCGCTCTGGCCGTAACCGACGGATCGGCTGGGGGCGGGGGCTTCGAGGTGGGACTGGTCGTCGACACCGTCGTCGCCTCCAGCGCCAGGCAGCTGTAGCGCGAGGCCAGCACCGTCGCCAAATTTCCGCCGGCCTCGCGCCAACCGACAAGAGCGTCGACCGTGTTGTTGACCAGTGCGTCGCGGTACAGCGCCACCGGGTCGAGCGCCAACACCGTCGCTGCGATCCCGACATTGCGCAACTGGTCGGCGGCGGTGTTGGCCACGGCTACCGATGTCGGGTCGTTCGCGGCGACGCCGATGACCAGAGACAGCTGCTTGCCGTCCTTGCTGATACGCCCCCGGGTGATCTCCGGCGGCCCGTTAGTTGGTCGCGGTCGCGCCGAGGGCGCCGGCGGCGGCGGAGTGACCGACGCGGACGTGTCGTTCTCGATCTGGTAACCCGATGCCTCCAGCAACCCCAACGCCTCGGCCCTGGTCAGCGCCGGCGGCGCGGTCGGCACATAGCCGGGATCGCTGGGCGAGCGAATCTGCGCCTGGTCCAGCGTGACAGTGTTGTCGCTGCCCGCGCCGACGGCGGCGAGCAAGTCAACGTCGACCATCCCCAGAATCGCCTTACGCACCGCGGCGTCGACCAGCTTGGGCTGGTTGGCACGCAACGTCAACTGCATGACTCGCGGTGTCATGATCCGGGCGGTCCGTACATCCGGGATGGCCGACAACTGCGCGAAAGCCGCTGAGCCACCGTGCACTTGGGCGACCTGAGTATCGCCGTTGCGGACCGAATCGGCCAGCGCGGCCGGCGCGCCCGCCCGGCGGAACAGGATCAGGTCCGGCTTGGACGGCGGCCCCCAATAACGATCGTTGCGGGCCAACAGGATCTCGTCACGTTGCGGGTCGATGTTTTCCACCCGGAACTGCCCCCCGGTGACCGGCAAGGCGCTGGCCAATCCGGCCGGGAAACCGCCCGGCACATCCTTGACGATGTGTGCGGGCAGGATGTTGCTGAACAATTCGCGCCACGCCGGGTATGGCCGGGCGAAGGTGACGACCGCCTGCTTACCGCCGTCGATCGACTGCACACCGGTGATCAGGTCGTAGCCGGCCGGATCGACGACACCGGGCTGGCCGACCATCTGCCGCCACAGATACCAGAAGTCGTCGGCGGCGATCGGGGCATTGTCGGTCCACTGCGCCTCTGGCCGGATCTTGTAGGTCACCGTGAACGGGTTCTCGCTGGTGACATCGGCCGACACCAACAGCGTCGGGTCCATCTCCCAACGGGATCCGGTTGACGTGGCCGGGTCTGACACCGGCCGAAACGCGCTGGGCAGCACCAGCGCACCGATCGCGGCGTTGACCGCGGAAAGATCGGAGAGCAGATGCGGATTGAAGCCCGCGCCGATCGAGTCGATCCCCACGATGATCTGCGTCTTGCGTTGTGGCGGCGGCGCGGTACTCCGCGTCGTCTCGGTGCTCTGCGGAGCCGGCGGTGGGCTGACCGTGCAGCCGGCCAGCGTCAGCGTCAGCGTCGAAACCAGCACGCCGATGGTCAGCCAGACGCGGCGGGCTGGTTTCGGCACGCCCAACAGGGTATCGGGGCCGGGCCGCAGGATCGTCATTGCGGACGAACCTCACGAGTCACAGCCGCCTCTTCAGTGTCTGAGTGGAGGATAGTGCGGTGTTACCCGCGCGCCTTGGCGCGCGCCTTCGCCCGTGCCCGCAGGGTCGCGGCGAGCTCGACCTTGCGCACCCGGACCACTTCGGGAGTCACCTCGACACATTCGTCCTCGGCGCAGAACTCCATCGCCTGCTCGAGGCCGAGCTCCAGCGGCCGGGCCAGGGTTTCCATGACGTCGGCCGTCGAGCTGCGCATGTTGGTCAGCTTTTTCTCGCGCGTGACGTTGACGTCGAGGTCCTCGGCGCGCGGATTGATGCCGACCACCTGGCCCTCGTAAGTGTCCTCGCCCGGTTCGACGAAGAATTGGCCGCGATCGGCCAGCTGAATCATGGCGAACGGGGTGATAGACCCGGTGCGGTCCGACACCAGCGACCCCGTATGCCGGGCACGAATCTCACCCGCCCAAGGCCGGTAACCGTCGAACACGGCGTTGGCGATACCGGTGCCGCGAGTCAGCGTCAGGAAGTCAGTGCGGAAGCCGATGAGGCCGCGGCTCGGCACGATGAAGTCCATTCGCACCCACCCGGCCGCGTGGTTGGTCATCTCCTCCATGCGGCCCTTGCGGGCGGCCATCAGCTGGGTGATCGCGCCGACGAACTCCTCGGGGCAATCGATGGTCATCGCCTCGAACGGCTCATGCAGCTTGCCGTCGATGGTCCGCGTGACGACCTGCGGCTTGCCGACGGTCAGCTCGAAGCCTTCGCGTCGCATCTGCTCGACGAGCACGGCTAACGCCAGCTCACCACGGCCCTGGACCTCCCAGGCGTCGGGGCGGTCGATGTCGATGACCTTGATCGACACGTTGCCGACGAGTTCGGAGTCCAACCGCGACTTCACCATTCGCGCGGTGAGCTTGTGCCCGGACACCTTGCCCGCCAGCGGAGATGTGTTGGTGCCGATGGTCACCGAGATGGCGGGCTCGTCGACGGTGATGCGCGGCAGTGCGTGGGCGTGCTCCGGGTCGGCGAGAGTGTCGCCGATCATGATCTCGGGGATGCCGGCGACCGCGACGATGTCGCCCGCGATGGCCTCCTCGGTGGGCGAGCGTTCGACGCCCTCGGTGACCAGTAGTTCGGTGATCTTCGCGTTCGTGATGACCGGATGGCCGTCCACCTCGCGCATCCAGGCCACCTGCTGACCCTTGCGAATGCGGCCCTTATAGATCCGGATCAAGGCCAGGCGACCGAGGAAGGACGACGCGTCGAGGTTGGTCACCAGGGCCTGCAACGGCGCCTCCGGATCGCCCTGCGGCGGCGGAATGTGCTCAAGCAGAACGTCGAACAGCGGATCCAGGTTTGCGCCGTCGGGATTCTGGCCGTTGGCCGGTTGGGTGGTGCAGGCGATGCCGGCACGTCCTGAGGCGTAGAGCGTCGGCAAGTCAAGCGCCTTCTCGGCCGCTGCCTGCGCCTCCTCGTCGAGGTCGGAAGCGACGTCCAGCAGCAGATCGTGGCTTTCCTCGACGACCTCGGCGATGCGGGCGTCTGGCCGGTCGGTCTTGTTCACCACCAGGATGACGGGAAGGTGCGCGGCCAGCGCCTTGCGCAGCACGAAGCGCGTTTGGGGCAGCGGCCCCTCGGAGGCGTCGACGAGGAGCAGCACGCCGTCGACCATCGACAGGCCGCGCTCTACCTCGCCGCCGAAATCGGCGTGACCCGGCGTATCGATGACATTGATGACGGTCATCGAGCCGTCCGCGTGCTGACGATGCACGGCGGTGTTCTTCGCCAGAATCGTGATGCCCTTCTCCTTCTCCAGGTCGCCCGAGTCCATGAGGCGTTCGATTGCATCGTCGCCGCGGTGGGTAAGCGCGCCGGACTGCCGCAGCATGGCGTCGACCAGGGTCGTCTTACCGTGGTCGACGTGCGCGACAATGGCGATATTGCGAAAATCCACGCCGGTGATTGTCGCAGCGCAGGCCGTCGATAACGAAACTGAGCGGCTGGGACGTGCCCCGCGTCACAGGATGCGAGCCAGCGCGGGCAGCCATCCCCGATCAGCGGGCACCCAGTCGATCTCGTGCAGCTCTGCCATCGTCACCCAGCGCAATGCACCATGGTCATGCGGATGAGGTTCGCCACCGAGCAACCTGACTTGGTAGGCGCGCAGCGTGGTCGTCGCATTGAGCGCGACGTCGTGGCCCAGACGTTCGCCGACCGCCACCTCGACGCCCAGCTCCTCGGCCAGTTCGCGGGCCAGCGCCTCGCGTTCGGTCTCGCCGGGCGCGACCTTGCCGCCCGGCAATTCCCAGCGGCCCGCCAGCGCGGGCGGCCGAAGGCGCTGTGCGATCAGCACCCGGGATTCGGCGATGACGGCCCCGGCGACCACGATCTGGTTCGGCATCGCGGTGACGGTATACCGTCGAGATATGGCTGTGTTAACCGATGAGCAAGTGGACGCCGCACTGCCTGACCTCAACGGGTGGGAACGCGCGGACGGTGCGCTGCGCCGGTCGATCAAATTTCCGGCGTTTCTCGCCGGTATCGACGCTGTGCGCCGGGTGGCTGAGCACGCCGAAGCCCAGGATCATCACCCTGACATCGACATCCGTTGGCGGACAGTGACTTTCGCGCTGGTGACGCACTCCGAGGGCGGCATCACCGACAAGGACGTGGCCATGGCGCATGACATCGACGGGATTATCGGCGAGTAGCCGCTCGCGGTCCGCTCGCCGCAATCCAGGCCAGGGTCGCCAGCGTCGCGACGATGTAGACCATTCCGCCCCAGGCCAGATACCAGGCCCTGCCGTTCTGCCAGATGGTCGGTTGGGCAAAGCTGAGCAGCCACGGCACACCGATGATGGTCAGCGCCAACCACATCCAGCCGAGGATGCGCGCGCCGAGACGCTCCGATAGGGGCCCGTGCAGCAGCCAGATCATCAACGGCACCAGCCACACCCAGTGGTGTGTCCAGGAAATCGGCGAAAGCAGTAACCCGAACAGCTCGACCACCAGCAGGGTGCCAAGCCGGTCCGGCGCGTCGGCGCCGGCGCTCAGCGCCCGCCAGGCCAGCACAGCCAGTATCGCGGTGACCGCGATCCCGGTCAGCACCAGCGGGCTGTACCCGGCGTCGTGGCCGAAGATCCGGCAGATGCCGCCCCGCCAGGACTGATTGAACGTCGTGCAGATCGGCCCGATCCGGTCGGTTTCGAAAATCAGCTCGGTGAAGTACTGGCGGGTCTCGTCGCCGATGACCAGCGCCGACATCGCAACGGTCGCCAAGAACACGACCGCCGAGAACACCGCCGCAGCCCATCGACGAGCACCGACGAAATACAGGCCGGTGATCGCCGGTGTCAGCTTCACGCCGGCCGCCGAGCCGACCAATAGACCCGACAACCACCACCGGGTGGTGTAAGCCGCGTACAACCCGGCGAGCACCAACAACACATTGATCTGGCCGTAGTCGAACGTACTGCGCAGCGGCTCGAGCCAGATGGCGATCGCGGTCCACAGCATCGCCAGACGGTGGCCCGCGCCGGCCGCAACCCCAAGCAGACGCTGGCTGATCCGGACCACGCCATAGAGCGCGGCCATCGTGCCGACCTGCCAGCAGAAGGCGACCAACCCGAACGGCAGCAGGTGCAGCGGGTAGAACATCACCGCCGCGAACGGCGGATAGGTAAACGGCAGCGGGAAATCCGGCGTCTGATCCGCGTAGACGTAGTGGTACAGGCTCCCCGGGTGATCGATGGTGGCCGCGCCGCCGATGTAGACGTGCAAGTCGACGAAATTGGCTCCGTTGGGCGCCAGATACGTCCAGGCCAACCGCGCGGCGACGCTCACCACGAACAGCACCGGCCCGACAGCGCTGCGCGAAGACGCCCGCCGTGGGGTGGAGGCTGCCGCCGGGGCGGCCGAGGTGGTTTCTATCTGCACGACTCTAACGGGGACGCGCCGACGAGCCTGTCTGGTCACCGCCGTCACTCGTATCCGTAACGATCGAATAACCGCCACACGTGTCACTTGAGTCACTCGAGTAACGCGCGAACTATCAGCGCGGGAGCACCCCGTCGTCGAGAACCTCAGGAGAGTCATGTCAACCATTTGGACGTTGTTCCGCGCCACCGCGGTTGTGGCGGGCTCGTCGGCCGCGCTACTCATGGGCGGGCTGATGGGCACAGCCCACGCCGATCCGGCGGCGCCGCCGATACCGGCACCCAATATCGGCCAGCAGTTGGTCACTTCTGCGGCCGGCGCACCCCAGGTGCTGCAGAACCTTGCGACGGCCATGGGCGGGCAGCCCGCGACGCCGCCGCCGTTGGCCAGCATCAGGGTCCCGTCGCCGTCGGAAGCCGCCCTTCCGGGAGCCACCTCGGGCATCCCGGGCGCAACCTCGCTCATCCCCGGCACGGCGCCGGCGGCGACGACCGCAGCACCCGGGCTCGGCATCCCGGGCTTGACGCCGACCGTTCCGGCGGCCGCGCCGGCGACAACGCCCGGCCTTGGCATCCCTGGCTTTGCGCCCACCGTTCCTGCGGCCGCGCCAACGACGGGACCCGCCGGATTGCTGCCCCAGGCGCAGCTCAACCTGCCGCAGCTGCCCTTCCTTGGGGTGCCGTTGCCGCAGCAGATTTCGCTGCCCGGCGACCTGACCTCGTTGATGACCGGTGGGGTGCCGGCTTCTCCTGGCGTGGCGTCCCTCCCGGTCTCCTCGCCGGTCACCGC
>NZ_JBATXN010000427.1:0-1756 GCF_049673265.1 Mycobacterium sp.
CTGTAATACCGCGACCGTGCCCGGCCCGGTGCGGCCGGGTAGGTCGTGCACCGGCGCGAAGAGGTGCAAGCGCCACGGCGCCCGGCGGATGTCCAGCTGGTCGTCGGCGAGCCGGACCACAGCGTCCAGGCAGCCGCGCCAGCTGTCGTCGTCGAGCTGGTGACGGGTCACGCGGTCAGGCTCCAGCGCCGTCGTCACCCAGCTCGGATAGGTCCACCGCGATCCGTCGTCGATGCGGACGGTCAGGGCTCGGCATGCCTCGGCGCGGCTGCGGATAGCGTCGACCGCACGCTCGGAATCCGTTGGCGTGCTGGCGAATGCGTAGAGCAAAAACTGGTCGCTGGGGACCTTGGCCGACATCCAGTAGAACTGCGCGTCGACCGTTGCCATCCGGGCCGACATGTCCATGCTGACCACCGTTTCGGGCCGGTATCTCGTCACCCACCAGCGATACTATTCGAACATGTTATCGAGTTATAGCGCTCCCGCCGAGGCGAGCAGCGCGTTGTCCAGCGCGGTGGTCGAGAGCGCGGGAATGTCGAAATACGTCGTCAGGCCGTCGATCACCGGGACAGCAGAACTGATCTCCGCCGGGGTGAGTCCCAGATAGGCGTCGTGGCAGAGCAAGCAGACAGGGTTGGCTACGTCCGCCCATATGTCACCGTAGATGGTGTAGACGTAGGTGGCGTAGTCATTGTTGGGCGTGGTGTCGCCGACAAGGTTGCCCCAACCTAAAGCCTCAAGAACAAAAGCCGTCAGAGTGCCTGGCGCAGCGGTGTTATCGAGGAAGCCATCGATTGGGCCGGGGGCACCGTCCCACCCCGTTTGCGCACTGGACGTGTCGCCGACCTCAACGATACGGATGGCGTCCGACGGTATGCCGAAATTGATCAAGGTCGGTTCGGCGTTATTGCAGACCACCGCACCCTGCGAGTAACAGAACAATGTCAACGGATCTGCCGCATTAAACACGCCCAGGTAGTAGTCCAGGACCGCCCCGGTGGTCAGGGCATATTGTCCAGCGAGCACCGATGGACCGAAGTCATCTGATGCCGGATAGAACGGCAGATCTACCGCAATTCCGGCGGGGCTGAACCCGTTGGGCTCGAGGTACAGCGCCTCGGCATCTGCGATGTAAGTAGCGTTCGGGCTGGCTATCCCGGTCGGTCCAACGATGACCGCAAGATCCGAACCGGACAGGAGGCCGGCGCCATCAAGGCTGTCGGCATGGGCCACCCCGGCCCCAAATACGGCGATCAAACCGAACAAGAGGATAAGAATCGTTTTTCTCACGAGTTATCACCCCGCCCCCTGGTCGCCCAACGCGTTTTGCTGCACGGAGCATAATGCCCACGCAGCCACCCCGACCATCCTTTGAACCAACTCGCCCTTCGATCGCGCCGATTTGCTTCGCGATCAATCCCCCTACCATCCCACCTCGCAGAGTTACAAGACTGCAGAGCAAGGTAATTCACTGATATCGAGCATGTGTAGCTCCACCGACCAGACACCGTGAGCGGCAACGCATCGCAGGCAGCCGTGACGGCGAAACCGAAGGATCTCACCCGCCTCGACACGGTCAACACCGCGCCAATACTTTCCACCACCCCAAAAACTGCAGCGCGACGAAGACGACGACGACGCTTAGCTGCTCGGGCACACGCCTTCCCGCGCTTGCGCGGTCAATTCGTCGCACCGGGGCAGTACACGGTGATGGCGTCTTGCATGAACGGCCGCACCTGCGCAACCGTTAAGC
>NZ_JBATXN010000428.1:0-11103 GCF_049673265.1 Mycobacterium sp.
GGATGAACGAGATCGCTAAGGCCGCAGGCTGTTCCCGCGCGACGCTGTATCGCTACTTCGAAAACCGCGAAGCATTGCGCAGCGCTTACGTGAACCGCGAGACCTACCGGCTCTTCGATGCGATCAAAGAACAGATCAGTGACATCACCGACCCACGCGAACGACTAAGTGCAGGCATCGCGACAACCCTTCGCCTGGTTCGGGAAAGCCCCGCGCTGTCGTCGTGGTTTGCCACCACGCAGCCGCCGATCGGTGCTGAAGTGGCCGAGCATTCCGACGTCATCACGGCGCTTGCCGCGGCGTTTATCAACTCGCTCGGCGCCGCCGACCCGGCGGCCATCGAAAGTCGGGGCCGCTGGCTGGTCCGGGTGATCACGTCGCTGCTGATCTTCCCGG
The DNA here is from genome assembly GCF_049673265.1 of Mycobacterium sp. Taxonomy (GTDB): domain Bacteria; phylum Actinomycetota; class Actinomycetes; order Mycobacteriales; family Mycobacteriaceae; genus Mycobacterium. The sequence continues at coordinate 397 of NZ_JBATXN010000428.1, forward strand.
GCCGCGACGTAGCCGAAGAGCAGGCGATGATTCAGGAGTTCGTCGTCCCGATTGTGGTACCGACCCAGAAGGGGGCACCCGCGTAAAGCGATGCAGCAGCCACGCCAACGGGACGGTCAAAACCAGCGTCGATACAAACAGCCCAACCATCGAACCGGTGTAAACGTGATCCCGCATGACGTAGACCATCGCCAATTCCATTGTCACCAAATGGATCAAGAAGATCTCGTAGGAGATCTCGCCCAACCACACCATCGGCCGCGTCGCGAGGAACCGGCAGTACCAGCCCTGGTTTCCCAACGCGAGCGGCGCCACCGCCAGCGCGGCAATCGCCGCATAGAACACCGCTTTGTACAGCGCTTGCGACAGGCCCAGTGGTGATGTCGTCGGATCCCCCGCGATCGGCGTAGAAGCGATGAAATAGCAAATGACGGCAAGCGGTAGCGCGATGAATGCGTAACAGCGCACCCCCATCGCTTGCAGCACAGTCAGGCCCATGCCGGCGAGGAACCAGATCAGGTAAGTGGGCAGCCACAGCCGCATTCCGTTCGGCACCGAGGTCGTCAGATGCACCAATATCAGCCACGCCGGAGAAATCAACGCGAGCGCGCCGAGGCCGACAAGCATCAGCCTCGGTCGCCATTGCCGTCGGCACAGGACCACCAGTAGCAGGTACGACAGCAGCGGTAGCACCACGTAGAACGCGGCTTCCACCGCCAAGCTCCACATCTGGGTAAGGCCCTGATGCAAATATCCCTTCAAGTAGTTGCTGGTATAGATCTGGGTCAACGTCAGATTGCGCAACAAACCGATCCAGGTGTGGCCGAAATTTGGCCCGGCCGTTCGGAAGTGATAGATGACGTAAGCGATCAGCACGGTGACGATGTAGGCCGGCATGATGCGCCGGACCCGGTGCCAGGCGTAGCGGCGGACCGACGGCTCTGGGCCGCCCGTCGCGGTCGATTTCACCCATGGCCGGAACAGGAGGAAGCCAGACAGCACAAAGAAGATCGGCACACCGATCTCCATCCGGGAGCAGACCAGCCCGAAGTAGCCGCGCGGGTATTTGCCGGTGGTGTACGCCGCGTGGGTCCCTACCACGAGAAGCGCCGCGACCGCACGGACACCGGTCAGCGACGCGACCCGGTCCGGCCCAGAGACCTGTTCGAGTCCGCCCTGAGCAGCCGTGGCGTCGGCCCGGGTCATCCGCTGTGATCCCGCCGCTTTGCGCCGCGATCAGGACGCTTGGCGTTGTCTCGACCGCGCTCGGGCTGCAAGTTGATCAGCACACCGGAAATACGGGTCCGCTCAAGAGCTTTGAGCGTCTCGCGAGGAAGTTTGGCGGGCAGCTCGACCAGTGAAAAATCGGGCTTGATGGTGATGTGGCCGAAATCGCTGCGGTGCAGGCCGCCTTCGTTGGCGATGGCGCCCACAATCGCGCCCGGGCCGATCTTGTGGCGCTTCCCCACCGCAATGCGGTACGTGGCGAACCCCTTCTGGGGGCCCTCACCCGCTTTGCGCGCGGATTTGGCGGGCCGGTCCTCGCGATGCTTGGGACGGCGCTCGGGCGGCGGCTCGGGTGCCATCAGGAAGGCTTCACCGTCACGCGATTGCAACGCCAGCGCCGCCGCGATATCGGCCATCGGGACGTCGTGCTCGCGCTCGTAGTCCTCGACCATCCTGCGGAACAACTCGATGCCCGCTGAGCCGAGGCTGTCGGTGATGGAATCGGCGAATTTCGCCACCCGCTGCGCGTTGACGTCTTCGACGCTGGGCAGCTCGGCTTCGGTGAGCTTTTGCCGCGTTGCTTTCTCTATCGCCTTGAGCAGGTGGCGCTCTCGCGGCGAGACGAACAGCAGCGCGGCGCCCGACCGCCCGGCCCTGCCGGTGCGCCCGATCCGGTGCACGTAAGACTCGGTGTCGTTTGGGATGTCGTAGTTGAGCACATGCGATATCCGCTCGACGTCCAACCCCCGGGCAGCAACATCGGTGGCGACCAGGATGTCCAGTCCTTTTGAGCCGCCTTCCTTCAGCGCAGCAATGGTCCGCTCGCGCTGAGCCTGCGGGATGTCGCCGTTGATGGCTGCTGCCGAAAACCCCCGGGCGCGAAGCTTTTCGGCCACCTCTTCGGTGGCTTGCTTGGTGCGGACGAACACGATCATCGCCTCGAACGGCTCGACCTCCAACACTCGAGTGAGCGCATCCATCTTGCGCGGGCCGGCGACCTGGATGTAGCGCTGCGAAATATTCTCTGCAGTAGCAGTTTTCGCCTTGACGCTGACTTCGGTCGGATCGTGCAGATACTTGGTGGTCAGTTTGCGAATCGCCGGCGGCATGGTCGCGGAAAACAGAGCGACTTGTTTGTACTCCGGCGTTTCGGACAGGATCCGTTCGACGTCCTCGGCGAAGCCCATGTTGAGCATCTCGTCGGCCTCGTCGAGCACCAGGTAGTCCACCCGGGAAAGATCCAACGTTCCGCGTTCGAGGTGGTCGATGACTCGGCCGGGGGTGCCGACCACCACCTGTGCGCCACGCCGTAGCCCGGACAATTGCACCGCGTAGGACGACCCGCCGTAGATCGGTAGCACGTTGATCTGCGGTAAATGGGAGCCGTAGCGGCTGAACGCCTCGGCCACCTGCAACGCCAGCTCGCGGGTGGGGGCCAGCACCAGCGCTTGCGTCGCCTTGCTGCCGGTATCGATCTTGGACAGGATCGGCATCGCGAATGCGGCCGTCTTACCGGTCCCGGTCTGAGCCAGCCCCACCACTTCCGACCCCGCCATCATTGCCGGAATCGTGGCCGCCTGTATCGCAGACGGCGACTCGTAACCGACGTCGGCAACGGCCTGCAAGACCGAGGGGTGGATTTGCAGGTCGGCAAAGGTCGTCGGGGCGTTATCTGGGGAGGTCATTTGAAGAAAGAGTTTAGTGGTCAAACACACCCGGCCACGCCTGCCACGTCGGCCGCACCGGCCGAGGTACGGTGCGACCTTGTGTGGACACGACACCGCGGTGTCCTGCGGTTGACTGGGCTGGCCGCCGCCGCACTGATCGCCGCGACCGTCAGCGGCTGCGGATCGGGCGACTCGACCGTCGCCAAGACGCCGCAGGCGACGACGGCCCGCCCCACCGCCGCGCCTGGCAAACCAGGCCCGCCGGCCGCGAGCGGGGCCCCAACCAGCACCAGCTCCGCGGCAGCCGACCCGTGCGCCGTCAGCCTCAGCGCGCCCGGAATCGCACGAGCGGTATCGGAGCTGCCCCGCGATCCTCGCAGTCAGCAGCCGTGGAACCCCGAACCGTTGGCCGGCAACTACAACGAATGCGCCCAGCTGTCAGCAGTGATCGTCAGGGCCAACACCAACGCGCAGAGCCCCAACACCAGGGCGGTGATGTTTCACCTCGGCAAGTTGATACCGCCCCAAGGAGTGCCCGACACCTACGGATTCAACGGGATCGACGCGTCGCAGTGCACCGGCGACACAGTGGCGTTGGTGTACTCCGGCGGTATCGGCTTGCCCAGCGTGGTGAAGTTTCGCTGGAACGGCAACGGGGTGGAGCTGATCGCCAACGGCGTAGGCTAGCCCAGCCTGTCGGTACTTCGGCCTACAGTTGCTGCTGTGTTCCTGGCAGACGACAGCATCATCTACAGCGCGTCGGATCTCGCGGCCGCCGCTCGCTGTGAGTACGCCCTGCTGCGCGATTTCGATGCGAGGCTTGGCTGGGCTCCGGGGATCGTCGTCGAGGACGAATTACTAGCGCGTACCGCTGCTCTCGGTGACCAGCATGAGCAACGCCGGCTCGATCAGCTGCGCGAAGAATCCTCCGGCGCGGTGGTCGTGATCGGCCGTCCCGCTTATACCGTTGCCGGCTTAACCGCCGCCGCCGCGGCCACGCAGCGGGCCATCGCGAACAACGCCGCGGTGGTGTACCAGGCCACTATGTTCGACGGCCGTTTCGTCGGGTTCGCCGATTTCCTGGTGCGTGATGGCGAGCAGTACCAAGTCTCCGACACCAAGCTGGCCCGCTCGGCGAAGGTCACTGCACTGCTTCAGATCGCGGCCTACGCGGATGCCCTGATCCGTTCCGGCGTCCCGGTGTCTCCGGAGGCCGAGTTGGTGCTCGGCGACGGCAAGGCAGTGCGCTACCGCATCGACGAGCTAATCCCGGTCTATCTGGAGCGGCGTGCGAGATTGCAGCGGCTGCTCGATGAGCACTATGCCGGCGGCACACCGGTGCGTTGGGATGACGAGCGAGTACACGCGTGTTTCCGATGCCCGGCTTGCGACGAGCAAGTTCGGGCAAGCGACGATCTGCTGCTGGTGGCGGGGATGCGGATAACTCAGCGCGCCAAGCTGATCGACGCGGGAATCACCACGCTCGCCGAACTGGCCGACCACATCGGACCGGTTGCCGAGCTATCGGCCCGGACCCTGGCCAAGCTGGTTTCGCAGGCCAAACTGCAAGTGCGCCAGCGTGAGACCAGCACACCGCAATTTGAGGTGGCCGACCCGCAGCCGTTGGCGTTGCTGCCCAATCCCGATGACGGAGATTTGTTCTTCGACTTCGAGGGTGACCCGCTCTGGACGGCCGACGGCACCGACTGGGGGCTGGAATATCTGTTCGGCGTCTTGGAAGGCGGACGATCGGGGGCTTTCCATCCGCTGTGGGCCCATAACCGCCGCGATGAGCGCAAGGCATTGACCGACTTTCTCGCGCTGGTGGCCAAGCGGCGCAAACGCTTTCCGAACATGCATATCTACCATTACGCGTCCTATGAGAAGACAGCGCTGCTGCGCCTTGCCGGACGCTACGGAGTCGGCGAAGACGAAGTCGACGAGCTACTACGCAGCGGGACGCTGGTCGACCTGTATCCGATCGTGCGCAAAAGCATCCGGGTCGGTAGCGAATCCGTCGGCCTCAAGGCCCTGGAGCCGCTGTACATGGGGTCGCAGCTGCGTTCCGGTGAGGTGACCACGGCCGCAGACTCGATCACCCAGTACGCCCGATTCTGCCAGCTGCGCGACAACGGCCAGCTCGACGAGGCCGCCACCGTGTTGAAGGAGATCGAGGACTACAACCTCTACGACTGCCGATCCACCCGCGCCCTACGCGACTGGCTACTGATGCGGGCCTTCGAATCAGGCATCACGCCCATTGGGGCGCAGCCTGTTTCGGATGGCGGCAGCATCGAGCAACCTGACGCGCTGGCGGGCGTTCTCGACGAGTTCACCGAAGTCGCGGAGGGCGGCACGCGCACTTCTGAGCAGACGGCCGTTGCCCTGGTGGCCGCGGCGCGCGGCTATCACCGCCGCGAGGACAAACCGTTCTGGTGGGCGCATTTCGACCGGCTGAACTATCCGGCCGATGAATGGGCCGATGACACCGACGTCTTCATGGTCAGCGACGCGGACATCGCCGTCGATTGGGACCGGCCTCCGCGTGCCCGCAAGTTGCAGCGACGGGTACAACTGACCGGCGAATTGGCCCGCGGCGCACTCAACTCCGAAGTGTTTGCACTTTACGAGCCGCCCGCCCCGCCCGGCATGACCGATAACCCCGATCGACGGGCGGCGGGCCGGGCCACGGTGATCGAGGCTGACGACTGGACAGTTCCGACCGAGGTCGTCGTCGTCGAACGAGTACCTCAAGACGGCAATACCTTTCATCAACTCCCGTTCGCGCTTACTCCGGGTCCGCCCATTCCGACGACGGCACTTCGGGAATCGATTCAATCGGCGGCGGCCGCCGTGGCCGCCGGACTGCCGCAACTCCCCCGCACCGCGCTGCTCGATATTCTCCTTCGCCGCCCGCCTCGGACCCGTGACGGCGCGGCGCTACCGAGGACCGGCGAAGCCATCGACGACATCACGGCCGCGCTGCTCGACTTGGACTCGTCGTACGTGGCGGTGCACGGGCCGCCCGGAACCGGCAAAACCTATACCGGCGCGCAGGTCATCGCGAGGCTGGTCGGCGAGCACGGCTGGCGCATCGGTGTTGTCGCGCAATCGCATGCCGTGGTGGAGAACCTGCTCGACTGTGCGATCGAGGCCGGCGTCGATCCGCTGCGGGTCGCAAAGAAACGCTACGACCGCGACGATGTCCGCTGGCAACAGATCACCGAGCAGGAATACGCCGGTTTCATCACCGGCACAGGGCCAACAAGGGGGTGCGTGATCGGCGGCACCGCTTGGGACTTCGCCAACCCCACCCGCGTCCCGCCGGGCAGCCTGGACCTGCTGGTGATCGACGAGGCCGGCCAATTCTGTTTGGCCAACACGATTGCCGTGGCGTCCGCCGCCGCGAACCTGCTGTTGCTGGGCGACCCGCAGCAGTTGCCTCAGGTCAGCCAAGGCACGCATCCTGAGCCGGTCGATGGATCTGCGCTGGGCTGGCTGGTCGAAGATCATCGCACGTTGCCCGCCGAGCGGGGCTACTTCCTGGACCGCACCCACCGGATGCATCCGGCGGTGTGCGCACCGGTATCGGCACTGGCTTACGAAGGCCGATTGCAGTCCTACGTTGATATCACCGCGGCGCGCCGCCTCGATGGATGTCCCCCCGGGGTCCACATCGTTGAAGTCCGCCACGAGGGCAACTCGACCGAGAGTCTGGAAGAAGCCGACGCGATCGTGGCACGGATCAACGCGCTGCTCGGCTCGACCTGGACCGATGAGCACGGCAGCCGGCCCTTGACGGCCGCGGATGTGCTGACGTTGGCGCCTTACAACGCGCAGGTGGTGCTACTGCGGCAGCGGCTGGCGGCCGCTGGGCTCAACGACGTCCGAGTGGGGACCGTCGATAAGTTTCAGGGCGCCCAAGCACCGGTGGTGTTCATTTCGATGACCGCCTCGTCCGTCGATGACATTCCACGAGGAATCCCGTTCCTGCTCAACCGAAACCGATTGAATGTGGCGATCAGCCGCGCACAGTATGCGGCAGTGATCGTGCGCGCCGAGGCATTGACCGACTACCTGCCCGCGGCGCCAGCGGGTTTGGTGGAGCTGGGTGCATTCTTGGCCCTGACGGCCTCCGGTACACCAGCTGGCGTCGCAGCGCCCGCCGGCTAACGATCCCGGAATGAATGCCGTCCGTAGTCGGCGGTGTCGTCCGGGTCGGGGCGGTAGTGCCTGTTGCGCGCCCGCGGCGATACACCCTCGACCGGGCGGAAGTGCTGCTCATCGTCGACGTGGAAACCGTTGTGGGCGAATCCGATTGGCTCGACTTCCGGCACCGGTAGCGAGTCGTCGTCGAGAAGGCTGCGCCAAGATTCGACAGGTGCGCTATGCCAGGCCTCAGCGGGTGCCGGTTGTGGGTGCTCGATCTGAACGGGCAACGGTTCAGTGATGTCATCGACATGTGCTCGCGTTGGCTCAATGTCGCGCACCGGTTCGCGCGAGGCAATGCGAGCGGGCGGCAACGTGTATTCCACATAGTCGTCGTCATCGTCGAAGCCATCCTGGAAGCCGCCATCATGGTCGTCGGGAAAATCGTAAGAAACGTTGGGCTTCAACCGAATCCGTCGCGTGCTGGACTCGGAGCCATCCTGGTGGTCGGCACCGCCCGCCCCGGCGCGTGTCGGCCGGTCGTCGCCAGGCGCCGAGCCGGTGAAGCCGATCATGAACAGTGCCGCCGCGATGCCGAAAAGCGCGATGAACGCCGGGAGCAGCATCGACTGGGACATCGCCGCAGAGAACGGCTCGCGCAGGAATCCCGGCAGCTGCAAGGCGACACCCGTGCCACCGTGCGGGCCGAATGCCTCACCGTCGGGCATCGGCGGCATCTCGGAGGTGATCCTCGACGTCATGAAGGAGGCCATGCCGGCGCTGCCCAACACTGCACCGACCTGGCGGGTCGCGTTGTACACACCAGAACCGGCCCCGGCCAGCCGCGACGGCAAGTTGCGCGTGGCGGTGGCGGCCAGCGGCGCCCAGATGAACGCCATTCCAAAACCCAAGACAATGAACGGCAGAACCAGCTGCCAGATCGGTGCGGACGGTGTCATCGCGATCGAGAGCCAGGTCAGCCCGATCGCCAAAACCGAAAAGCCGAAACCGACCACCGAGCGAGGGTGAGCACGATCGACCAACTTGCCGACGATCGGCGCGAGCAACCCACTGGTAATCGCCATCGGCGCGGTCAGCAAAGCCGAACGGGTGGGCGATAATCCGCAGACCGTCTGCGCGTAGAACATCAGCGGCAACACCATGGCCGTGGCCGCGAACCCGATCACCGCCCCGCCGAGGTTGGCAAGGCTGAAGTCACGGTCGCGGAAGATGTCAAGTGGAATCAGCGGCTCGTCGGGGCTGACCGACTGCCAATAGACGAACGCGGTCATGAACCCGATACCGGCGACGAACACCGCCCAAATCCACGGCGCCCAGCCGTCGGACTGACCCTGCTGCAAGGCGAACACGATCAGGAACATCGCCAGCCCGGACAATCCCACCCCAACCAGGTCGAAACGGGGTCGATGGGTCGGCAAAACCGGCATCAGCCAAACCGCGAGCCCCAGACCGATGATCCCGATCGGGACGTTGACGAAGAAGATCCACGCCCAGCCCAGCGCGTCGACCAGCACACCGCCGGCCAGCGGCCCAACCAAAGTGGCCACGCCGGCGGTGGCGCCCCACACGCTCATCGCCATCCCGCGCCGTTCCGGCGGAAAGATGCGGGTGATTACTGACAGCGTCTGGGGGGTCAGCACCCCGGCGCCGATGCCTTGTACCACCCTTGCGGCGATCAGCATCCCGATGGTTCCCGACAGACCGCACCACAATGAGGCGGCGGTAAACACTGCCAGACCGGCCAGGTAGAGGTTTTTCGGGCCGAACCGGTCACCGAGCCGGCCGGCCACCAGCAACGGAACAGCGTAACCGAGCAGGTAGGCGCTGGTCACCCAGATCACCGTGTCGTAGCTGGTGCCGAGCTTGGTCATGATGCTGGGGTTGGCGACCGCGACGATCGTGGAGTCGAGCAGGATCATGAAGAAGCCGACCATCATCGCCCAGAGCGCGTCCCACGGACTTGCGGCTCTGCGGCGCTTGGTCGCCGTGGCGCCACCGGCGCGTCGGGTGTCCCCACCCGCTCGCCTCCGAGCAGTCGCCGCAGTCATTGTCCCTACCTCTCTTGGCTCCGCACCTCGCCGGTCTGTAGCGAACTGGCAAACTCACCTAGCCGCGAGAGCTCGGCCTGCACCATTGCTAGCAAGTAATCCACGGACACCGGCGTCGCGAAGCGCCATGATCCTGACCGCCCGGGCCTGCTGTGCCCCGACGCGGTCGTCGACCGCATTCGCCGCTGCATCCTTATCCAGGGTAACGACCACGGCAAGTGCGACGACAACCTGCAGGAACTCATGGACGGGGATGCTCGCCGCACGTTTCGTGCGTCTGCAGCTAGCCTGAAGACATTCCGGTAGGACTTCCACGTAGGACTCGGAGGCACCTAATGAGCGCCCGACGGACGCATTCAGCGGACGACCAGCTGCCCGCCGCTACCGACAGCAAGCCAAAGGCATCCGCGCGCGCATTGGCCAGCATTATCGAGCGCAGCGCACGGATCCAGGGCCCGGCGGCCACCGCATATGTGGAACGGCTTCGCCGGGTAAACCCCGGGGCCACCCCCGCCGCCATCATCTCGAAGCTGGAGAAGCGTTACGTGACCGCCGTCACTGCCAGCGGTGCAGCCGTGGGTTCGGCAGCGGTGCTGCCGGGCTTCGGCACATTGGCGGTGCTGTCCGCTGCGGCCGGGGAGACGGCGGTGTTCCTCGAGGCCACTGCATTTTTCGCGTTGGCGACTGCGACCGTGTACGGCGTTCCCGCCGAAAATCGAGAACGCCGCCGTGCCCTGGTGCTCGCCGTGCTGGTTGGCGACGACAGCAAGCACGCCCTCGGCGAATTGCTCGGCTCGCGCCGCACTAATGGCGCCTGGCTCTCCGAGGGCGTGGCATCACTGCCGATGCCCGCGTTGTCGCAGTTGAATTCCCGGTTGCTGAAGTACGCGGTCAGGAAATACACGCTGCGGCGCGGTGCGCTGCTGTTCGGCAAGATGCTGCCGATCGGTATCGGCGCCCTGATCGGCGCGATCGGCAACCGATTAGTGGGTAAGAAGATCGTGCGCAACACCCGCAATGCGTTCGGGACGCCCCCGGTGCGGTGGCCGGTCACCTTGCATCTGCTGCCCACTGTTCACGACGCCGGTTAGCCACCAGCCCGGCCGGTGCCGTTGCCGGGCATCCCGTGACCGTGGCGGATTGTCGGCAAAGGGTTAGCCTTTATGGGGCGGAAACACCTCGGACGCCGCGGGTGACATGCGCCGACACCGGTTGTAGGAAGTGGCAAGCGTCGCTAGCACGCTTGTCGGACAGAGGAATCGAGGCGAGCAGCTGCCGTGAGCAGTACGAGTTCACCATTCGGTCAGAACGAATGGCTGGTCGAGGAGATGTACCGCAAGTTCCGCGAAGACCCCTCCTCGGTCGATCCGAGCTGGCATGAGTTTCTTGTCGACTACAACCCCGAACCAATCGGCGACGGTTCGAACACCGCTGACGCCCAGCCGCCTGCGGCTCCGGCTGCGCAGGCCGCGCCCGCTCCACCCGCCCCCACGCCTGCGTCGACCAGCGCCGCCGCCGTCGGCAACGGCGTGACCAGCCCCCCAGCGACCCCGGCAGCTGCGCGCCCGGCCGGCCCGGCACCTGGGGAAGGTGAT
>NZ_JBATXN010000429.1:0-2500 GCF_049673265.1 Mycobacterium sp.
GGCCAAGACGGCGTTGGGCGGCACCGACATCGGCGCCATCAAGTCCGCGATGGAGAAGCTGGGCCAAGAATCGCAGGCCCTCGGCCAGGCTATCTACGAGGCCACCCAAGCCGAGCAGGCGGCCGGCGGCGCGGGCGAGCCCGGGCCGGGCGGTGCCGATGACGTCGTCGACGCGGAGGTGGTCGACGATGACCGGGAGGCCCAGTGAGCGAATCCAACTCGCCCGAACAGGTAACGGTCACCGACAAGAGGCGGATTGATCCCGAGACCGGTCAAGTACGTCACGTGGCCTCCGGAGCCGCCCCCACCGGGGCGGCACCGGAGGTCGCAAAGGCACAAGCCGGCGACAGCTCAGACACTGCTGACAAGGTTGCCGAGCTGACCGCCGATCTGCAGCGGGTGCAAGCCGACTACGCCAACTACCGCAAGCGGGCGTTGCGTGATCAGGAGGCGATCGCCGAGCGCGCCAAGGCTGGTGTCGTCAGCCAATTACTGGGCGTGCTCGACGATCTCGACCGCGCTCGCAGTCACGGAGACTTGGAGTCCGGCCCGCTGAAGTTGGTAGCCGACAAGTTGCTCAGCGCGCTGACCGGGCTGGGGTTGGCGGCGTTCGGCGCCGAGGGCGACGACTTCGACCCGGTGCTGCACGAAGCGGTGCAACACGAGGGCGATGGCGGCCAGGGCTCGAAGCCGGTGATCGGCAACGTGATGCGGCACGGTTACAAATTGGGTGATCAGGTGCTGCGGCACGCTTTGGTTGGGGTGGTGGACACCATCCCGGACGACTCGACCGATGAGGCCACGGAAACCGAGAGCGCCGACACAGTCGATAACGACGCGAACGAGGATGAGCACGACGCAGAATCATCAGAGCCGTCGGAGAAGTAACGACAAGCACACTAAGGAAAGGCGGAAGGGGGTGACGCGATATGGCCCAACGAGAATGGGTCGAAAAGGACTTCTACAAGGAGCTGGGCGTCGCTCCTGACGCCGGCCCAGACGAGATCAAGCGGGTGGCCCGCAAGCTGCTCGCCGAGAATCACCCGGACCGCAACCCCGGCAACAAGACCGCCGAAGATCGGTACAAGGCCGTCTCCGAGGCCAAGGAAGTGCTCACGGATCCGGCCAAGCGCAAGGAGTACGACGAAACTCGTCGGCTGTTCGCCGGCGGCGGATTCGGTCGCCGATTCAACGGCGGCGACTTCGGTGGCGGCTTCAATGTGGGCGGCTTCGGCGGTGATGGCGCCGAATTCAACCTCAACGATTTGTTCGACGCCGCCGGACGCACCGGCGGCACCAACATCGGCGACCTGTTTGGGGGCCTGTTCGGGCGCGGCTCCTCGCCGCGTCCCAGCCGCCCGCGCCGCGGCAACGACCTGGAGACCGAAGCCGAGCTGAGCTTCATGGAGGCCACCAAGGGCGTGGCGATGCCACTGCGGCTGACGAGTCCGGCGCCGTGCACCAACTGTCATGGCAGCGGTGCCAGGCCGGGCACCAGCCCGAAGGTGTGCCCCACCTGTAACGGTGCGGGTGTAATCAGCAGCAACCAAGGCGCTTTCGGCTTCTCCGAGCCGTGTACCAATTGCCGCGGCAGTGGGTCGATCATCGAGAATCCTTGTGAGGAGTGCAAGGGGACCGGTGTCACCACCCGCACCCGCACCATCAACGTGCGGATCCCGCCGGGTGTCGAGGACGGACAACGGATCCGGCTGGCCGGTCAGGGTGAGGCCGGATTGCGCGGCGCTCCCTCCGGGGACCTCTATGTCACCGTGCACGTGCGGCCGGACAAGGTCTTCGGCCGCGACGGCGATGACCTCACCGTCACCGTTCCGGTCAGTTTCACCGAATTGGCTTTGGGTACAACGCTTTCGGTGCCGACGCTGGAAGGCAAAGTCGGTGTTCGGGTGCCGAAGGGCACTGCCGACGGGCGCATCCTGCGGGTACGCGGACGCGGCGTGCCCAAGCGTTCCGGTGGCCAGGGCGACCTGCTGGTCACCGTCAAAGTCGCGGTCCCGCCGAACCTGGAAGGTGCGGCGAAGGAGGCGCTGGAAGCCTACGCCGCCGCCGAGCGCTCCGGCGGATTCGATCCGCGGGCCGGATGGGCAGGTAGTAGCTGATGGCCAAGAACAGGAATGACAAGGACGCGGCGCGGACCTTCATGATCTCGGTGGCCGCCGAGCTGGCCGGTATGCATGCACAGACGCTGCGTACCTATGACCGGCTCGGTCTGGTCAGGCCAAGCCGCAGTTCCGGTGGTGGACGCCGCTATTCGCAGAACGACGTCGAGCTGCTCCGCGAAGTGCAACGGCTATCCCAGGACGAGGGCGTCAATCTGGCTGGAATTAAACGCATTATCGAGCTGACCAACCAGGTCGAGGCGCTACAGTCACGGCTGGCCGAGATGGCCGCCGAGATCGAGGCGTTGCGCGCCAACCAGCGACGCGACCTCGCGGTTGTGCCCAAGAGCACCGCAGTGGTGGTCTGGCAACCCCGGCGCTAG
>NZ_JBATXN010000430.1:0-2359 GCF_049673265.1 Mycobacterium sp.
GCCGCTGGGGACGCCAATCGACCACAGCTCCATCCCATTTCAGATCAGCGCACAAAGCGCCAGCCAGATCGAAAACCTCAAGTACCAGAAAGATCGGGCGGCCGATCTGCAGAAGCAGGCCGGCGAATTGGCTAAAACCATTGGCATTTTGAAGCAACAGTATGCGCTTCAACAGCAGCTGGCCGCCGACACCCACGCCGAGACCCAAGCCTTTCACGACACGATCGCCACGATCAACCAACTGCGAGACCAGATCGCCAATTTCGACGATTTCTTCCGGCCGATCCGCAGCTACTTCTACTGGGAGAAGCACTGCTACGACATCCCCATCTGTTTTGCCTTTAGAAACGTCTGGGACACCATTGATGGGATCGACCAGCTCAGCGAGAAATTTGAAAACCTCACTGCCACTTTGGATAAGCTGGACGCGCTGCAGCCGGAACTGGTGTCGTTGATTCCGCCTCAGATCGCCAGCCAAGAGACCAACCGCGACCTGACGCTGTCGAGCTACGCCACCCAGTCCGGCATCAACGCGCAATCATCGGCTGCGCTGGAAAACTCGACCGCTCTTGGACGGGCCTTTGACGCATCCAAGAACGACGATTCCTTCTACTTGCCTCCGGAGGTTTTTGACAACCCCGATTTCAAGCGCGGCCTGAAACTATTCATGTCGCCCGACGGCAAGGCTGCCCGGATGATCATCACCCATGAAGGCGATCCCGCAACGCCGCAGGGTATTTCACACATCGATCCGATCACCACGGCCGCGCACGAAGCGGTCAAGGGCACGCCGTTGGCCAACGCCGGTTTCTATCTCGGCGGTACGGCGGCCACCTACAAGGACATCCAGGACATGTCCAAGTACGACGTGATGATCGCCGGCCTAGCCGCGCTGAGCCTGATCTTGCTGATCATGATGCTCATCACCCGCGGCCTGGTGGCGGCGCTCGTCATTGTGGGCACGGTAGCGCTTTCGTTGGGCGCCTCATTCGGGCTATCCGTCGTGGTGTGGCAGTACATTCTCGGTATCCAGCTGTACTGGGTGGTGCTCGCACTGGCCGTGATCTTGCTGTTGGCGGTGGGGTCCGACTACAACCTGCTGTTGATCTCCCGGTTCAAGGAGGAAATCGGTGCCGGCCTGAAGACCGGCATCATCCGCGCGATGGCCGGCTCCGGATCGGTGGTGACGTCGGCCGGCTTGGTGTTCGCCATCACCATGTGCGCGTTCGCATTCGCCGATCTGCGGGTCCTCGGTCAGATCGGAACCACCATCGGTCTCGGATTGCTGTTCGACACCCTGATCGTGCGTTCGTTCTTGACGCCGTCCCTCGCTGCCCTGCTCGGCCGCTGGTTCTGGTGGCCGCAGCGGGTCCGTCGCCGCCCTGCCAGTGAAATGCTGCAGCCATACGGTTCACGCACCGCGGTTCGTCAACTGCTGCTGTGGGATGACCCGGATGATGCCGAAGAAGTGACAACTGCCCCGATACCCGCACGTTGACCAGGCTTCACAGATAGCGTCTGACTCGCCGGGAGTACTCCGCGTATTCCGGACCGTAGTGTTGCCGCATAAAGCTTTCCTCCCGCAACACTTGCCGGTGGAACAGTAAGACGCCGGCCGCGAGGTAGACCAACAGAATCCAGTTGGGGAACACCAAGAACTGACCGGCGAGCACCAGCGCGAAACCAACGTAGATCGGGTTGCGGCTGACGGCGAAAATGCCTGTGGTTACCAGCTTATCGGGCTTGTCGACGTCGATGCCGACCCGGAAACTCCTGCCGAACGACACCAGGCTTCCGAACAAGACCAGCAGCCCGATGTAGCAGAGCCCGACACCGATCCAGGCAATGGCGCTGGAGTGGAAGAACATCTGCGTGCTGACCAGTGGCCAATCGAACGCGACAGCAAAGATGGTGTAGAAGTAGAACAGTGCCACCGGCGGGATCAGGAAGTCCGTCTTGTCCAGATCGCCGAAGTGCATCGCCTGTGTCCCCGCCCGTCGTAGCACCAGCACTCGTGTCATCACCGTGCCGAGCAGGAGCACGATCGCCAGGGCGGCCAAATATCCCGTCATCGACGGTCCTTTCCATTCGCTTGAGTCACGAATCCAAAGAATTCATCGCGTGATGAAGTCATCATATGATGAATATGCGCCGTCTGCGCAGGCTCGTCAAGGCGTCCCGGCTTCCCCGATCGCGTCACACTGCGTTGACGTGCGCCGCGCCAAGGGCCACCATGGCTTGCATGCGCTATGTCGTTACCGGCGGTACCGGGTTTATTGGGCGCCGAGTTGTCTCACGTCTGCTGGACGAACGGCCGGACGCAGAGGTGTGGGTGATGATTCGTCGCGCATCGCTGGGC
>NZ_JBATXN010000431.1:0-2208 GCF_049673265.1 Mycobacterium sp.
CAGTACCACCATCCACGGCACTACCGCCCATTTCAAATCCTTCACCGCGTTCTCCTTCACGGTCGCGGCACGTGCTGGAAGAGAACCCAGCCTCCATTGTGTCGCTCATTCGGGTATCCGAACATGATGTCGTTCGATGAGCACCCGACCATCGGGGTCGAAGAGGAGTTTTTGCTTGTCGATGCCGCAAGTGGCGAACCGGTTGCTGCCAATCGAGCTGTCGCGCGAGAGGCGCGCGATGCTGGAGTCGAATTGCAGCTCGAATTGACCAGCTGTCAGGTCGAGACGACGACGCCGACTTTGGCTAGCACGGCCGAACTGGCCTCAGAGCTGAGCCGCCTTCGGCAGATCGCGGCGCGGTCAGCCGCCGCCCACGGCGCGCGACTTTTGGCAGTCGGGTTGCCGCGGCGGTGCCGCACGGGTTCCCGGTCACCGACACCGCGCGATACCGCCGGATCGCCGAGAACTTCGGCATGATCGCCCGCGAGCAGGGCATCTGCGGCTGCCACGTACACGTCGCTGTAGCCGACCGGGAGGCGGCCGTCGCAGTCAGCAACTATCTGCGGCCATGGCTTCCGTTGCTGCTCGCGCTGACCGCCAACTCGGCGGTCTACCGCAACGCGGAAACAGGATATGCAAGCTTTCGCAGTGTCCTGTGGGCTCGCTGGCCCAGTGCAGGCCCGCCGCCGTATTTCGACTCGGTCGACGAATACGACGCGGCGGTGCAGATGCTCCTGGACACCGGCGCGGTGCTCGACGAGGGAATGGTCTATTGGGATGTCCGCCTATCGGCGAGCTTTCCGACCATCGAGGTGCGAGTAGCCGACGTGCCATCCACGGTGGCCGAAACGGTGTTGCTGGCCACCCTAATTCGCGCGGCTGTGATGACTGCGTTGGATGATCGGCGCCGCGGGGTCACGCCGGACCGGCTGGTGTCTGGCGCTCTGCGCGCCGCCTACTGGAAGGCCGCGCGCGACGGGCTCGCCGGGCGCGCCGTCGACTTGACGGGCAACCTTCGGTCTGCGTTGACACGTGAACTGCTAGCAGGATTTCTTGAGCGGCTGCGTCCCGCGCTGGAAGCACTCGGCGAATACCGCGCCGCGGCCGAGCAGTTGGCCCGCCTCGTCGAGATGGGCAATGGTGCGATCCGGCAAGTTCGAGCGTTGCGGCAGCGCAATGACATTGACGACGTAATCGCCGCCGCAGCCGCATTAACACTGGAGTGATCAGGGCCCCGGCGCGCGTTAGCGACTCCTCTGCGCATCCCAAATCCGTTGTGTCTGCTCGTTGATCGATGGGTGGTGGATTTCCTGAAAGTTTCGTCCGTCCCGACGGAATGTGGCAATGACAGCGGCGGGCATATCCGGTTCCAGGATTGGCGTGGACAGCCACTCGCAGGCGGGTACATGCACCAAATCCACCCCCGCTGCGGTTTCGTCGGCGTCGTAGAAGTATGGCCCGGAGATGCGGCCCAACCAGAACCAGCCGTCGGTGTCGCGGGTCCACACGAACGAGCCTTCGTTGAGCTCGGCGAATCGGGCGACCCG
The DNA here is from genome assembly GCF_049673265.1 of Mycobacterium sp. GTDB lineage: Bacteria > Actinomycetota > Actinomycetes > Mycobacteriales > Mycobacteriaceae > Mycobacterium. Next base: position 1,548 of record NZ_JBATXN010000431.1, read on the forward strand.
ACGGGCCAGCCGCTCTTGCTCGGCCGACCGACTCACGGATTGCCCGAAGCCGCACAGGCCGAGCCGGCGAGCGCGGTCGATGGTGGCTTGGAGTTCGACGGCATCGTTGCGGGATCGCATCGGCGCGCGGTAGACGGCGACCATGAGTGACATCGTGCCTCGGTGCTCTCGGCGGCGCATCGGTGTCGGTCAGCGCAACAAATGTACTGATCGGCTCGGTTACGTCAAGATTAATTTGTGGGATTTCGGCGTCTCGGCTGTTTTGACTGAGATCGATTGGCGGGCCGTGTCATAAACCGAAGTCTCCAATTTGCCGGAAGAATAGGCCGGTATGGCAGAAGACCTGCTTTAGGCTGGCCCAGCGCAATCCAACATAGCCGCAGCAAACACACCGCCTACGGCAAAGTCTACGTTTGACGCACGTCAGGACATACGTCATCCTCGGCAGAAGTTATCCTCGAGGCTTTGCCCACCCGCATTTCGGCGTGCTATTACACAAAGATGCAATTGCGAAAGCGAGGGTGGCGTATACCCCTTTTCGTGGTTCGGAAACTCTATTTTTGTGGTGATTCATCTCACAAACCGGACTATTGTATGCCCGTCTCACACGCGCTACCGTCTGCCACGGCGGCCATCTGACGTGCATATATGTGGCCTCCGT
>NZ_JBATXN010000432.1:0-10864 GCF_049673265.1 Mycobacterium sp.
TAAAAAGGATCCTGCAAAATCTCGCGGCTTTCGCAGTTTGGTGCAGCCGCGTACCGGCGAGACTTACCCGTTCAGGTATTCGCGTCAGTCCAGGGCAGCGTTGAGAGTCTTACTCGGTCGCATCACCGCAGTGGTCTTCTCGTCGTCCGGCCGGTAGTAGCCGCCGATATCCACCGCGTCGCCTTGGGCTTCGGCGAGTTCGGCGACGATGACGTCTTCGCTCTCGGTCAACACATCGGCCAGTGCCGCGAAGTGCTTCTGCAACTCGCCATCGTCGGTCTGGGCGGCCAATTCCTGCGCCCAGTACATCGCCAAATAGAACTGGCTGCCCCGGTTGTCGAGCTCGCCGGGCTTGCGCGACGGGCTCTTGTTGTTGTCCAGCAGTTTGCCGATCGCAGCGTCGAGCGTCTTACCCAGGATCTTGGCCCGCTCATTGCCGGTTTTGATCCCGACGTCTTCGAAACATGCTCCCAATGCAAGGAATTCGCCGAGCGAATCCCAACGTAGGTGATTTTCTTCGACCAGTTGGTGGACGTGCTTGGGCGCTGAACCGCCCGCTCCTGTTTCGTACATGCCGCCGCCGGCCATCAACGGCACGATGGACAGCATCTTGGCGCTGGTGCCCAGCTCCAGGATCGGGAACAGGTCGGTGAGGTAGTCGCGCAGGATGTTGCCGGTCGCGGCGATGGTGTCCAGCCCGCGAACGACGCGTTCAAGCGTGTACCGCATCGCCCATACCTGCGGCATGATCTGGATCTCGGCACCTTCAGTGTCGTGGTCCTTGAGGTATGCCTTGACCTTCTTGCGCAGCTCCACCTCGTGGGGACGTTCGGTGTCCAGCCAAAACACCACCGTCATACCGGAATTGCGGGCACGGGTCACAGCCAGCTTGACCCAGTCCTGTATCGCCGCGTCGGTGACAACCGGCATGCGCCAAATGTCGCCGGTTTCCACGTTTTGCGTCAGCAGCACCTCGCCGGTGTCGATGTCGACGATATTGGCGACGCCATCCTCGGGGATCTCGAAGGTCTTGTCGTGGCTGCCGTACTCCTCGGCCTGCTGCGCCATCAAACCGACGTTGGGCACGGTGCCCATGGTGGTTGGATCAAACTGGCCGTGCGTCTTACAGAAGTTGATCATCTCCTGATAGATGCGACTGAAGGTGGACTCCGGGTTGACGGCCTTGGTGTCCTTGAGTTTGCCGTCAGCGCCGTACATCTTGCCGCCCGCGCGGATCATCGCCGGCATCGACGCGTCCACGATTACGTCGCTGGGCGAATGAAAGTTGGTGATACCCCTGGCCGAATCCACCATCGCCAGCTCGGGACGATGCTCGTGACAACGGTGGAGATCGTCGATGATCTCGTCGCGCTGCGACGCGGGCAGCGACTCGATCTTGCCGTAGAGATCGGATAGCCCGTTGTTGACGTTTACGCCCAGTTCTTCGAACAGGTCGTGGTGCTTGGCGAAAGCGTCTTTGTAGAAGACCCTGACCGCATGTCCGAAAACGATGGGGTGTGAGACCTTCATCATCGTGGCCTTCACATGCAACGAGAACATCACGCCAGTCTCGTATGCGTCTTCCATCTCGCTCTCGTAAAAGTCGTAGATCGCTTTCTTGCTCATGAACATGCTGTCGATGACGTCGCCTTCCTGCAGCGACACCTCAGGCTTGAGCACGATCGTCTTGCCGCTTGTGGTCTCCAACTCCATCTTGACGTTGCGCGCACGGTCCAGCGTCATCGACTTCTCGCCGTGGTAGAAGTCGCCACCCCGCATGGTTGCGACATGGGTACGCGATGCCATCGACCAGTCGCCCATGCTGTGCGGGTGCTTGCGGGCATACTCTTTGACGGCCTTCGGCGCGCGACGGTCCGAATTGCCCTGCCGCAGAACTGGATTCACGGCACTGCCAAGGCACTTGGCATAGCGGTCCCGAATTTCCTTGTCCTCGTCTGTTTTCGGGCTTTGCGGATAATCCGGAATCTTGAAGCCCTTGCCTTGCAATTCCTTGACGGCGGCGATCAGCTGGGGCACCGAGGCGCTGATGTTCGGCAGCTTGATGATGTTGGTGTCGGGTTGCTGCGTCAGCCGGCCCAGCTCGCCCAGGTTGTCGGGCACTTTCTGGTCGTCGGTCAGATAATCGGGGAACTCAGCAAGGATCCGGGCGGCTACCGAGATGTCGCTGGTCTTGATCTCGATGCCCGCCGGCTCGGCGAAGGCACGCACGATCGGCAGAAAAGAGTAAGTCGCCAGCAGCGGCGCCTCGTCGGTCAGCGTGTAGATGATGGTCGGCTGTTCGGCGCTCACGGTCTGTCTCCCGGCGGTTAAGTCTTCGCGTTTGTAACGGTGCGTGCCACGTTATCAAGGGCATATGGGGGTGGGCAGAGCACGACGGTGGCACCCAATCGGCTTAATGAGTTAAGCTTCGTTTCGGTCATGAGCGCCAGCGTCAAGCCCCGGCTTGCTGGCCGGCAACCCTCCAACCGCGGTGGGGTGCCCCGGGTGATGACCAGGTTGAGTAGCCAAAACCGGCTACGTCGGCAAGCGCGGGTCCGCCGTGACGGGCCCCCCGAGTAGACAGGGAAGCCTGATGCGCACCTATTTGGGCTGGCTCATCGTTCGTCGCAGTTGCTAAACGCAAGGCTGCCGGTTGACGTCGTTTCAGATGACGTCCCGCGCAGCTGCGAGCACTCGACCACCCATTTCCTCCCAGAAAGACATCCACGTGAGCTCCGAAACCAACGCCGATAGCGAAACCGATCCGACCGCGCACTGGTCGTTCGAAACCAAACAGGTCCACGCCGGCCAGCAGCCGGACCCGGCCACCAGCGCCCGGGCGCTGCCGATCTACCAGACCACGTCGTACGTCTTCGACGACACCGCACACGCCGCGGCGCTGTTCGGGCTGGAAGTGCCGGGCAACATCTACACCCGCATCGGCAACCCGACCACCGACGTCGTCGAGCAGCGCATCGCCGCGCTAGAGGGCGGGGTGGCCGCGCTGTTCGTGGCCTCCGGGCAGGCCGCGGAGACGTTCGCGATCTTGAACGTGGCCGGCGCCGGCGACCACATCGTGTCCAGCCCGCGGCTCTACGGCGGCACCTACAACCTGTTCCACTATTCGCTGCCCAAGCTGGGCGTCGACGTCAGCTTCGTCGAGGACCCCGATAATTTAGAGTCTTGGGCTTCCGCCATGCGCCCCAACACCAAGGCGTTTTTTGCCGAGACCATCTCCAACCCCCAGATCGACGTGCTGGATACCCCCGGCGTCTCCGGGGTGGCCCACGAGCATGGCGTTCCGCTGATCGTCGACAACACCGTCGCCACCCCCTACCTGATTCAGCCGATCGCCCAGGGCGCCGACGTCGTGGTGCACTCGGCGACCAAGTACCTCGGTGGGCACGGCGCAGCGATCGCTGGCGTGATCGTCGACGGCGGCACCTTCGACTGGTCCCAGGACCGCTTTCCCGGGTTCACCACCCCCGATCCCAGCTACCACGGCGTGGTGTACGCGGAGCTGGGACCGCCGGCGTTCGCGGTCAAAGCGCGGGTGCAGCTCCTGCGCGACTATGGGTCGGCGGCGTCGCCGTTCAACGCGTTCCTGATTGCGCAAGGCCTGGAAACCCTGAGCTTGCGTATCGAGCGCCATGTCGCCAACGCCCAGCGCGTCGCCCAATTCCTGGACGACCACGACGATGTGCTTTCGGTCAACTACGCCGGCCTGCCCAGCTCGCCCTGGTATGAGCGGGCAAAGAAGTTGGCGCCCAAGGGAACCGGAGCTGTGTTGTCGTTCGAGTTGGCCGGTGGTGTCGAGGCGGGCAAGGCGTTCGTCAACGCGCTGAAACTGCACAGCCACGTCGCCAATATCGGAGATGTGCGATCGCTGGTGATTCACCCGGCCTCGACGACGCATTCGCAGCTCAGCCCCGCCGAGCAGCTGTCCACAGGCGTCAGCCCCGGGCTGGTGCGGCTGGCCGTGGGCATCGAGGGCATTGACGACATCCTGGCCGACCTCGAGCTTGGCTTCGCCGCGGCTCGGGCACACCGGGACGCTGGCGACCCGCACGCCGTGGCGGCGTTCTGAGGCGGCCGCGATGACGATCTTTGACGTGCCCACTCAGACACTGCCCGCCGAGGGCGAAGTCGGCGTTGTCGACATCGGCCCGCTGATCCTGGAAAGCGGCGCGGTACTCGACGACGTCAGCATCGCCGTTCAGCGGTGGGGCGAACTGTCGCCTACCCGCGACAACGTCGTGGTGGTGCTGCATGCGCTGACCGGCGATTCGCACATCACCGGACCGGCCGGCCCCGGGCATCCGACGCCGGGCTGGTGGGACGGCATAGCCGGCCCGGGCGGGCCAATCGACACCGACCGCTGGTGCGCGGTGGCCACCAATGTGCTGGGTGGGTGCCGCGGCTCCACCGGGCCGAGCTCGCTGGCCCCGGACGGAAAGCCCTGGGGTTCCAGGTTTCCGTTGATATCGGTGCGAGACCAGGTCGAGGCCGACGTGGCCGCGCTGGCGGCGCTGGGTATCACCGAGGTCGCCGCCGTGGTCGGCGGATCGATGGGCGGAGCCCGCGCGCTGGAATGGATCGTCGGCCACCCCGACCGGGTGGGCGCAGGCCTGCTGCTGGCGGTGGGCGCGCGTGCGACAGCCGACCAGATCGGCACCCAATGCACCCAGATCGCGGCGATCAAAGCCGACCCGAACTGGCAGGGCGGTGATTACCACCGCACCGGCCGCAGCCCCGATGCCGGGCTGCACATCGCCCGTCGCTTCGCCCACCTGACGTATCGCGGCGAGATCGAGCTGGACACCCGCTTCGCCAACGACGCGCAGGCCGGCGAAGACCCAGCGGATCCGGGCGGGCGCTACGCGGTGCAGAGCTACCTCGAACACCAAGGCGGCAAGCTGGTGTCGCGCTTCGACGCCGGCAGCTATGTGGTGCTGACCGAGGCGCTATCCCGGCATGATGTCGGCCGGGGCCGCGGCGGCGTAGCCGCGGCGCTGCGCGGTTGCCCGGTGCCGGTGGTGGTCGGCGGAATCACCTCTGACCGGCTTTACCCGCTCCGGCTGCAGGAGGAACTCGCCGAGCTGTTGCCCGGCTGTAGCCAGCTGCAGATCGTCGACTCGATCTACGGACACGACGGCTTTCTGGTGGAAGCCGAAGCGGTTGGTGACCTGGTACGGCAGACCCTCGACTTGGCCCGCGGACCGGCCACCGGCCAAGGCGCGTGTCCACGGTGACCCAGTCCCGGCAGGACCGCTCATTGTCATTTGGCTCTGAAGCGGCCGCGTACGAGCGCGGCAGGCCGTCATACCCGCCGGAGGCGATCGACTGGCTGCTGCCGGCCGGCGCTCGCGACGTGCTGGACCTCGGCGCCGGGACAGGCAAGCTGACCACCCGGCTGGCGGAGCGAGGCCTGGACGTCGTGGCCGTCGACCCGATCGCCGAGATGCTGGAGATGTTACGCAAGTCGCTGCCGGACACACCGGCGCTGCTCGGCACCGCGGAGGAGATCCCGCTGGCGGACAACAGCGTTGACGCCGTGCTCGTCGCGCAGGCTTGGCACTGGTTCAACCCGCAGCGAGCGATTCCCGAAGTGGTCCGGGTGCTGCGGCCGGGCGGGCGACTGGGGTTGGTGTGGAACACCCGCGACGAGCGCCTCGGCTGGGTGCGGGAGCTGGGGCAGATCATCGGCCGCGACGGAGACCCGGTGCATGACAAGGTGACCCTGCCCGATCCGTTCACCGAAGTGCACCGTCATCAGGTCGAGTGGACGAATTACCTTACGCCGCAAGCATTGATCGACTTGGTGGCTTCCCGCAGCTATTGCATCACCTCGCCGACACAAGTGCGCACCAAGACACTGGACCAGGTACGCGAATTGCTGGCCACCCATCCGGCGTTGGCGAACGCCGGAGGCCTTGCGCTGCCCTACGTCACGGTCTGCGTGCGCGCGACGCTATCCTGAGCCGCGCGACGCCGCCCACACTCGACGACGTCAGAAGGTGAGTCCGGAGAACATGATTCGGCCCGGGTCGTACTTCTGCCGGACGCCGCCGAGCCGGGATAGGTTCGCGCCGAAGTAGCGCGACGCCGGCTGGTTTGCCTCGATGTAGTTCACGTAGCCGCCGACCGAATACGGGCGTACCGCTTGATGGGCGGCGCCCAGCCAGCCGGTCGCTGCTGCGGGATCACCGGTTTCGACGTACCACTGCACCAGCGCGGACTGCTGACGCCAAGGGAACGCGGTGGCCCCGGGCGCCACGCTGGCGAGTGCGCCGTCGAGGGCGTGCATGATCGCCAGCATGCGGCCCGCGCCACGGGGAAAGGCGTCGACCGCCGAGGCGATCCCCTGGGCGGCGGCCGGGGTGATCGTCGTAAAGACGTCGGATCCGCCAACGTATCCCAGCGGCGACGGGTTGAGGTTGCCGACCGCAAGGTAATTCACCAAGTCCAAATAGTTGAACGTGTGGTTCTCGATCCCGGTCGGTTGGAGGCCGACTGCTGAGGTGATCGCCTTCGCCACGCTGGCACCCGACCCGGCCGGACAGGTCGCGAGGATGCGACAGTGGGTGCCCATCGCGTCGACGGTGGCGTCGGCCAACGCCCAGCTGCTCCGGTCAGCGGTGCGCAACCAGTTCTGCCAACCGACAAGGACCTGCGCGAACGATTGCGGCGAGAAGTTGAGGTTCACCGCGTCGACGTCGCTGGTGGGGAACGTGGCAAAGGTCAGCGAGGTGGTCACGCCGAAGTTGCCGCCACCACCACCGCGCAACGCCCAGAACAGGTCGGGGTTGTCGGCGGCAGATGCGGTGACCGCCTGACCGCTGGGCAGTACCACCGTCGCCGATCTCAACGCGTCACACATCAGGCCCGCATGCCGGGAATGGGCGCCCAGCCCGCCGCCCAGGGCGTGTCCCGAGGCGCCGACGGATGGGCAGGTACCGGTGGGGATCCCCCGCCCGGCCGCGGCCAGCGTCTGGTGCATCGCATACAAACTGGTCGCCGGCGCCACCGTGACCTGGCCGGTGCCGTTGTCGTAATTGATTCCCCCGGGCAGCTGACGCAAGTCGAGCACCATGGTTCCGTTGGCCGTGGAAGCGCCCACGTAGGAGTGCCCACCGCTGCGCGGGGCGACTTTGAGGTTATGGGCCGCCGCGAACGCTATCGCCTTTTGCACGTCCGCCGCCGACGTCGGGACGACGATCACGGCGGGCGTCGAGGAGTTGTAGTTGGTATTGAAAACCTGTTTGGCGGTGGCGAATTGGGGACCGTTGTCTGGTCCTATCACTTGCCCGCCGATCGCGGAGGCAAGCGGGCCCCAACCGGAGGCAATCGGATCGGCGTCGGCCCGGCCCAGGCCGGCTCGTCCAGGTCCTAGGATCGCGCCGGCGGCTAGTGCTCCGACGGCGCCACGTAGAAACGTCTGGCGCGAAATCTCACGCGTCACGTCCCGCATTGTCGATCACGAGAACCGCGGCGCCGCATGACGTGTCGCGGAATATCGGAAACGTGCGCGAACCTTAACCTCACCGTGTTGTGAACGTGACTGCGGTAAATCAAGGTTGCACAATATGGCGACGATCGACATCACCCGCAACCAACTGGCCGTTCGTCTGCTGCTTGGCGCCGGTTGCCTGATCACCGCGGCCGCACTGGTTTCGCCGCCGGTGCGGGCAGACCAAAACGACGACAGCTTCATCGACGCACTGAGCCACGCGGGCGTCGAGTACGGCGAACCGGGCAACGCGATGGCCGTGGGCCAGTCCATCTGCCCGATGCTCGCTCAACCGGGCGGCAGCTTCGCCGCCGTCGCATCGAGAGTCGGTAGCCGGGGCATGTCACCGCAGATGGCTCAGCTGTTCACCACGATCGCGATCCAAACCTACTGCCCAGAAGAGATGGCAAACATCCTCGGCGGCAACGTATCTGGCTTACAGCAGCTCCCGGGCGTGCCGAGCGCGATTCCGGGGATCTAACGGGTACCCAGCGGGTCGATCGTCCAGGCGATATAGACCATCGCCGTCGCGACCACGGCCATCGTGGTGAAGTCAATTCCTTTGCTGCGCAGCACCAGAAGCCCCGCACGGTCTTCGGTCAACGCAATCCGCAGCATCGCGGCGACCCCGACACCGATGCCGATCAACAGTGCCCCGCGGCGCCAGAAGTTCGCCGCCGCGAGCGCGAAAGCCACGACGAAGATCAACACGACCGTCACGATCGGCCACTGTGAGCGGAACAGCTGCCGCAGACTCATTGCCCTTCGGCCAATTCGACGACGTTGGTCAACAGGAACGCGCGAGTCAGCGGGCCGACACCACCGGGATTCGGCGACACCTGACCGGCGACATCCCACACCCCCGGGTGCACGTCACCGACTAGCCCATCGGTGGTACGGCTGACGCCGACATCGACGACAGCGGCGCCGGGGCGAACCATGTCTGCGGTCAGCATGTGCGGGACCCCGACCGCCGCCACAATGATGTCCGCCTGCCTGGTCAATGCGGGCAGATCGCGAGTCCCGGTGTGGCACAAGGTCACCGTGGCGTTTTCTGTGCGGCGGGTCAGTATCAGCCCCAGCGGACGACCGACCGTGACACCACGACCGAGGACCACGACGTGCGCGCCGGCGATCTCGACGTCAAAGCGCCGCAACAGGTGGACGATGCCGCGCGCCGTGCACGGCAGCGGCGCCGGGGTACCGAGCACCAGCCGGCCGAGGCTGGTCGGGTGCAACCCGTCGGCATCCTTGTCCGGGTCGACACGCTCCAACGCGGCATTCTCGTCTAGTTGCTTGGGCAGCGGTAACTGCACGATGTAGCCGGTGCACTCGGGGTTGGCGTTGAGTTCGTCGATGGTCTCGTTGAGCTTCGCCTGGCCGATATCGGCGGGCAGGTCGCGGCGCAGCGAGGTGATGCCGACCTTGGCGCAGTCGGAATGCTTTCCACGGACGTAGGCCTGCGACCCCGGGTCGTCGCCCACCAGGATGGTGCCCAAGCCCGGTGTCCGCCCTGCAGCGGTCAAAGCCGCCACCCGTTGCTTCAGGTCGACGAAGATCTCGTCGCGCGTGAGTTTGCCGTCCAACGTGATTGCGCCCACGTCTGACAGTCTGGCACGCTCCGGAGTATGTCGAGCCCTCCGGACGTGCTGAGCCCCGCCACGCTGGGTCCGATCACCCTGCGCAACCGCACCATCAAGTCCGCAACCTTCGAGGCCCGCACGCCCGACGCACTGGTCACCGACGACCTCATCGAATACCACCGGTTGCCCGCCGCCGGCGGGGTCGGCATGACCACAGTCGCCTACTGCGCGGTCTCCCAGGGGGGCCGGACCGAAGGCAACGGAATCTGGATGCGTCCGGAGGCAGTGCCCGGCTTCCGCCGGCTAACCGACGCGATTCACGCCGAGGGCGCGGCGGTCAGCGCTCAGATCGGCCACGCCGGTCCCGTCGCCAACGCCAAAACTAATAAGGCCACCGCCCTGGCGCCGGTGCGGTTCTTCAACCCCATCGGCATGCGGTTTGCCCGCAAGGCAACCCGCGACGACATCGACGATGTTATCGCCGCGCACGCCAACGCCGCCCGACTCGCGATCGAAGCCGGCTTCGATGCCGTCGAAATCCATTTGGGCCACAACTATTTGGCTAGTGCCTTTCTTTCGCCGTTGATCAATCGTCGCGGCGACGAATTCGGCGGATCGCTGGAGAACCGGGCCAAGGTCGCCCGCGGAATGGTGATGGCCGTTCGGCGCGCGGTGGCTAAAGAGGGCACACCGATCGCGGTGACCGCCAAGCTCAACATGACCGACGGTGTGCGCGGAGGTATCCCGGTCGAAGAGGCGCTGACGACGGCCAAGTGGCTACAGGACGACGGCGGGCTGGACGCAATCGAGCTGACCGCGGGCAGCTCGCTGGTCAACCCGATGTATCTGTTCCGCGGCGATGCACCGCTCAAGGAATTCGCCGGCGCCTTCAAGCCGCCGCTGCGCTGGGGCATGCGCATGACAGGTAAGAAGTTTCTCCGCGAGTACCCCTACCGCGAGGCCTATCTGTTGCGCGACGCCAAGCTGTTCCGCGCCGAGCTGACTATGCCGCTGATCCTGCTCGGCGGCATCACCAACCGGGAAACGATGGACCTGGCCATGGCGGAGGGATTCGATTTTGTGGCGATGGGTCGGGCTCTGCTGGCCGAGCCCGACCTGATCAACCGGATCGCCGCCGACGGCGCGGGCGTGCGCTCGGCGTGCACACACTGCAACCAGTGCATGCCGACGATCTATAGCCGCACCCACTGCGTGGTGACCGGCGCGCCTGACGCATTGGCCGGCCCGGGCCGCTAAAAGTCACGGCTATTCGTGTCGCGGTCAGTGACTCGAGCCGAGCAGCTAAAGTTGGGGCGATGAGTCAAGCAGCGCCGCCCGTGCTGACAGTCCGCTACGACGGATCTCAACGCACTTTCGCCGCAGGCCATGACGTGGTTGTCGGGCGAGATCTGCGCGCCGACATGCGCATCACGCATCCGCTGATCTCGCGCGCGCATCTACTGCTGCGCTTCGAGCAAGGGCGCTGGCTGGCCATCGACAACGGTTCGTTGAACGGAACCTACGTCAACGGGCGTCGGGTGCCGGTGGTCGACATTCACGACGGCCAGACCATCAACATCGGCAATCCAGACGGACCGCAACTTACGTTCGAGGTCGGTCACCACGCGGGGATGGCCGGCCGGCCGCCGCAAACCGCGTCGATGCGCGCTGTGCAGCCGGCCGCGGCCGGCCGCCCGCCATCTCCTCAGCCACCGCAGCTAGCGCGTCCAACATCGGGCCCTCCGCCGGGCGCGCTACGGCCCCCACCAGC
>NZ_JBATXN010000433.1:0-5292 GCF_049673265.1 Mycobacterium sp.
GCACGAGAGCCTGGCTAACGGATAACCAAGCTATCCGTCGAAAGCGGTGTCCCGAAGTAACACGCTTGGGGATCAACGACTACCGTTTTGCCGTCGCCTTGCCGGGCCAGGGCATCCCGAGCCATCTGCTCGAACGAGATTTTCTCCGGCCCTCCGATGTTCTCGATACCGCCGAGCGGCTCACCTTCTGCTACCCGCGCGACCTCGTCGGCGAGGTCCTTGGTGGCGATGGGCTGGATCAGGGCGTCGGGCACACGCACTTCGTCGCCGACCGTCAACGATGCCGTGATTGCATCGGTGAACTCGGCAAACTGGGTGGCGCGGACGATCGAGTAAGGAACCGTCGCTTCTTCGATGAGCTTTTCCTGGGCGGCCTTCGCACGCATGTAGCCACTCTCGGGCAGCTCATCGCAGCCAACAATTGACACGGCAACATAGTGTCCAACGGCGGCGGACTTCGCCGCAGCCAGCAAGTTGGTGGTCGACGTGGTGAAAAACTCCATCACTGGCTCGTCGTCAAAGGACGGCGAATTAGACACGTCGACAACCACATTGGCACCGGTTAGCACATCGGCAAGCCCTTCCCCGGTCAGCGTGTTGACGCCTGTGCGAGGCGAAGCTGGGACCGCGTCGTGGCTGTGCTCCGTCAGCTTCTGGACCACCTGTGAACCCACCAAGCCCGAGCCGCCTATCACCACGATCTTCATGCTTCTCCCCAAAGAGACCCTTGCGATCACGCCGCCAATCGGCGCAGCGAAAGTCTAGCCCCGGTGACCAAGACTCCATATCCGCCGACGGGTTCATCAATGACATGATCTGCTGGTGAGAATCATTGTCACGGGCGGCAACAGCGGCGTCGGCAAGGCGACCGCCGCGGCACTTGCAGCCGCTGGTCACAGCGTCCTCATCGCGTGCCGCACCCTCCCCAAAGCGGAGCGAGCCGCGGCCACCATGGCCGGCGACGTTGCGGTAGCCCACCTCGATCTCGCCGATCTGGCCAGCGTGCGAAAGTTCGCCGACTCAGTGGATGGCGTTGACGTGCTGATCAACAACGCCGGTGTGCTTGGTCTGCCGCTGACCCGCACCGCCGACGGCTTCGAGGCGCACATGGGTACCAACTACCTCGGCCACTTCGCCCTGACATGCCTTCTCGCAGACCGGATTACGGATCGGGTGATCTCGGTGGTCAGCTCGGCCTACGCGCTGAGCCGCCTGCACATCGACGACATGAACTGGCACACCCGCAAGTACTCGAAGTGGGCGGCCTACGGGGAATCCAAGCTAGCCATCATGCTCTTCAGCCGCGAGCTGGTAAGGCGCGGAGTACGGATCTATCTGACCGATCCGGGTGCGACGGATACCGACATAACCAGGGACACCACCGGTGTGCTGCCGTGGGTGCGTGAACACACCATCCGCCGGTTTCCCGCGCACAGCGCGGCCACCGGCGCGCGGTCCACGATCCAGGCGGTCACCACCGACCTGCCAAGCGGCAGCTATCTCGCGCCCCGCTTCAGCCAGTGGGGCAAGCCGAAAGTGACCAGGCTGCGCAAGAAAGCGCGCGACACGGTGATGGCACGTCGGTTGTGGGAATTGTCTGTTGAGCTGACCGGCTGTGACTGGCCGGAGGGCGACGCCGAGTAGGTGTCCTGCGGGCGTTTGACGGGTGTGGATTGGCGGGTAAACCGCTGCGTGACCCAAGTACAAACCACGGTCGAACCGCGGCTGCCTGCCGCGCACGGGCCGTTGTCGATGGCCGTCCGGTGCAGTCTCACCGAACTGGCACCCCGTGATCAGCTGGCTCGCATCGGCCCGTCGATGCTCGACTCTGATCCCTACGGCTTGGATCTGCAGCTCGCCCTCTACATGTGCTACGAGCTGCACTACCGGGGTTTCGCCGGCGTCGACCCCACCTGGGAATGGAATCCCGGTCTACTTCATCTGCGCGGGCAATTGGAGCGGGCTTTCCTGGCCGGAATCCGCCGCGATGTAGGCCGTATCGAGCCAGGCCAGACGGCGGAAGCCGAAATGGATTCGCTCTCAATCGAAACCGCTGACGGGACCGGCCCGTCGTATTGGCTGCGCGATAACGGAACGTGGGATCAGATGCGCGAGTACTTCGTGCACCGATCGCTATACCACCTCAAAGAGGGCGATCCGCACGCGTGGGCTATTCCGCGTCTGATCGGCCAGGCGAAGGCGTCGTTCGTCGCGGTCGAATTCGATGAATACGGAGCCGGGCGAGGCCCGCAAATCCACCAGCAGCTGTTCGCCAATTTGTTGACCGCCGCCGGCCTGGATTCGACCTACCTCGCATACCTCGACAGGGTGCCCGCCGAATCGTTGGCGGTAGTCAACTTGATGTCGTTGTTCGGCTTGCACCGACAGTTTCGCGGAGCGGCCATCGGGCATTTCGCATCAACGGAGATCACCTCGTCACCAGGGTCGCGCCGGTTGGTCGAGGCTCTGCAGCGGCTGGCCGCGCCGCAGGAATGTGTCGCCTTCTACCGCGAGCACGTCGAAGCGGACGCCGTTCACGAGCAGGTGGTACGCGTCGACGTGGTGGGCGATCTCGTCGCGCGGGAACCGCAGCTGGATCACGATGTGGTGTTTGGTATCCGCGCGCACGCTGTCGTCGAAGATCGGCTAGCCGACGCCATCATGGCGTCGTGGAAGGCCGGGCAGACGTCGCTACGACGACCGCTGGGCTAAGCGGGCCCGCGCCGGGCGACATCGCCGATGGCTGGTGTCGCACAACGGATAGTCCTGGCTGCGCCGGCAAGTACAGATGGCCACCATGAATCGGTCGGATTCCACGACGTCGCCGCTCGGCGTCTCGATGCGCACCGGGCCGGGTACTAACACCGGGCCGTTGGGTATCACCTGCACCCGCGCGCGATCGGTCATGGCTTATCCGCCCGGATAACCACCAGTTCTTCAGTCCGGCAACCCTTTTTAATTCGGCCAGTGACTTCCAGCCAGCCGGCCCGCGCCGACAGCACTGGGCCGAACGGAATCAATTGGGATGCAACCACTTCAGCGTGTAATCCGGTTGATCGTAACGATTCCAGTGACTGCTGGACACCAGATAGCGCCGACTGCACCAGCAGCATGGAGCCGCCGGCGGCCAACATGCTGGCCGCCGATTCGCACAACGGATCCAACACCATCCGTCCGTCAACGCCGGCGTTCCAGGCCCACGCCGGGCCTGCGGTTATCGGGATGACTTCGGTGTCGCCCGCCGGAGGGGTAGGCACGTAAGGCGGATTGGACACGATGACATCGAAAGGCGCGTAATCCAGTGCCCCAGAATATGATCCCTCACGCACGTTGATCTCGACACCGGCGTGGACGGCATTGCCCCGGGAACAGCGCACTGCGCGTGGGCAGATATCGAACGCCGTCACGCTGGCCGCGCCCAACTCAGCCGCGGCGATTGCGACAACACCGCTGCCCGTACACAGGTCCAAGACCCGCCGGCCCTCGGCCAGTTCAGTCTTTTCGAGAGTGTCGATCAGCAATAGCGTGTCATGTTGCGGCGGGTAGACACCGTCGATATCCAGCGAATCGCATGGTGCGGGGTAAGCGATGCTCACTTCGGCCTTTCGAGGTCGTGATCGCCGTGCTAGTCACGGCCTGTGAGGTGATTCATGCCCACAAACCGCGATCTCGAAACCGAATGAATTAGCGAAGTCGCTATGTGCTCGCCGGCGCATGAGCCAATTGCTCGACAATCGCCGAGCAGAACGCCGCCAGGTCGGCGGGTGATCGGCTGGTCACCAGATTTTTATCGACGACTACTTCCTCGTCGACGACTCTTCCGCCGGCATTGCGTATATCGGTGCGGATGCTGGGATACGACGTGAGCTTTCGGCCCGCCACCACGCCGGCCTCCACCAGCGTCCACGGTCCGTGACAGATCGCTGCAACCGGCTTACCCGACTTGACGAAGTCACGCACAAACGAGACGGCCGAATTGTCCAAGCGCAGCTTGTCAGGATTCACGGTGCCGCCGGGCAGAACCAACGCATCGAACTCGTCCACCGACGCATCCGAAACCGCCCGATCGACATCGAACGTGCCCGCCGGCTCCAGATCGTGGTTACGTGCCTGGATCTCACCGGTTTCCAGGGAAAGCAGTTGAACCTGCGCACCCTCCTGGCTGAGCGCCGCGCGCGGCTGCTCGAGTTCGACCTTCTCCACGCCATCCGCCGCCAGAAAGGCTACTTTCCTGCCTTGCAATGAGTTCGGCATTCCGATTCTCCTTACGGTTTGAGAATGACCTTTGTGCAGTTGTCCTGTTTGTGTTTGAAGATCTCGTATCCGTGCGGTGCTTCGTCTAGCCGAAGTCGATGGCTGATCAGGAAAGTCGGGTCTATGTCGCCGTTTCGGATTCGGTCGAGCAGCGGCCGCATGTACCGCTGCACGTGACATTGGCCAGTCTTGATCGTCAACGATCGATTCATGATCGCGCCGATGGGGAACTTGTCCATCATCCCCCCGTACACGCCGATGATCGAGATGGTGCCGCCATTACGGCAACTCATCGCCGCTTCCCGAAGCGCGTGCGGCCGTTCGGTTTCCAAGCGTGCCGCCTGCTTGACCCGGTCGTAGGCGTCGACCACGGTTGAACCGTTGCGGGCCTCCATGCCGACCGCGTCGATGCAATGATCAGGCCCACGGCCGCCGGTGAGGTGGCTGAGCTCCTCGAGAACGGAGGTTTCCTCGAAGTTGACCGGTATGGCGCCCTTCTCGGCCGCCAACTCAAGCCGGTACGGCACCCGGTCGATAGCGATGACTTTCGACGCGCCGAGCAGATAGGCGCTAAGCACCGAGAACAGCCCGACTGGGCCGACTCCCCACACCGCGACGACGTCGCCGGGCTTGATATCGCACATCTCGGCGCCCATGTAGCCGGTCGGCAGAATGTCCGACAGGAACAACACCTGCTCGTCGCTGAGGTCGCCCTCGATCTTCAGCGGTCCCACATCTGCGAATGGCACCCGCGCGTATTCGGCTTGGCCGCCAGCGAATCCGCCGAGCATGTGTGAGTAGCCGAATAATCCCGCCGGGGAATGACCCATGAATTTCTCGGCGATCCCTGCGTTGGGGTTGGAATTTTCACACAAAGAGTAGAGGTCCCGCTGACATGCCGAGCACGCGCCACAGGCAATCGGGAACGGCACCACCCCCCGGTCGCCGGCGGCCAGGTTCGTGACTTCCGTACCGACTTCGACGACCTCGCCCATGACTTCGTGGCCCAGCACGTCACCGTGCTTGACGGTGGGGATG
>NZ_JBATXN010000434.1:0-12080 GCF_049673265.1 Mycobacterium sp.
CGCGCACTCGCCGAGGCCATTTTGGTGCGGCCGGTCGACTGGGTGGACGAGGTCGTCAAGGTCCACGAGGCGGGTGCCCGCTGGATTCTCGATTTGGGACCAAGCGACATCCTCACTCGGCTGACCGCACCGGTGATCCGTGGCCTCGGCATTGGCATCGTGCCCGCGGCGACCCGCGGCGGTCAACGCAACCTGTTCACGATCGGCGCCGTACCCGAGGTGGCCCGTCCGTGGTCGAGCTACGCCCCGTCGGTAATCAGCCTGCCCGACGGCAGAGTCAAACTCTCGACGAAGTTCACCCGGCTGACCGGCCGGTCGCCGATCCTGCTGGCGGGCATGACCCCGACCACCGTCGACGCCAAGATCGTCGCTGCCGCAGCCAACGCCGGGCACTGGGCCGAGCTCGCCGGCGGCGGGCAGGTCACCGAACCGATCTTCACCGACCGCATAGAAGAGCTGTCCCGGCTGCTTGAACCCGGCCGGACCTACCAGTTCAACGCGCTGTTCCTCGACCCGTATCTGTGGAAGCTGCAGGTCGGCGGAAAACGATTGGTACAGAAGGCCCGCCAGTCCGGTGCGCCGATCGACGGCCTGATCGTCAGTGCAGGCATTCCCGAGCTCGAAGAGGCCGTCGAGCTGATCGACGAACTCAACGAGACCGGGATCAGCCACGTGGTGTTCAAACCAGGCACCGTCGAGCAGATCCGTTCGGTCATCCGCATCGCCACGGAGGTGCCGACCAAGCCGGTCATCATGCACATCGAGGGCGGCCGCGCGGGCGGCCACCACTCCTGGGAAGACCTCGACGATCTGCTGCTGGCCACCTACTCGGAGTTGCGGTCGCGGCCCAACATCACCGTCTGCGTCGGCGGTGGCATCGGCACCCCCGAGCGGGCGGCCGAATACCTGTCCGGGCGCTGGGCCGAGTCCTACGGCTTCCCGTTGATGCCCGTCGACGGCATCCTCGTCGGCACCGCGGCGATGGCGACGCTGGAATCCACCACCTCGCCGTCGGTCAAGCGGATGCTGGTCGAAACGCAGGGCACCGACCACTGGATCAGCGCCGGAAAAGCTCAGGGCGGCATGGCTTCCAGCCGCAGTCAGCTCGGCGCCGACATCCACGAGATCGACAACTCCGCTTCGCGTTGCGGGCGTCTGCTCGACGAGGTCGCCGGAGACGCGGAGGCTGTCGCCGAGCGCCGCGACGAGATCATCGCGGCGATGGCCGTCACCGCCAAGCCGTACTTCGGCGACGTCGCTGAGATGACCTACCTGCAATGGCTGCAGCGTTATGTCGAGCTGACCATCGGCGAGGGCGACAGCACCGCCGACACCGCCGCACCCGGCAGCCCCTGGCTGGCCGACACCTGGCGCGACCGGTTCGAGCAGATGCTGCAACGTGCCGAGGCGCGGCTGCACCCGCAGGACCACGGTCCGATCGAGACCTCATATGGCGACGCCGCATTGCTGGAGAACCCCGGTGAGGCGATCGCCGCCTTGCTGACTCGCTACCCCGACGCCGAGACCGTGCAACTGCATCCGGCCGACGTGCCGTTCTTCGTCACGCTGTGCAAGACGCTGGGCAAGCCGGTCAACTTCGTACCGGTCATCGACAAAGACGTCCGGCGCTGGTGGCGCAGCGACTCGCTGTGGCAAGCCCACGACGCGCGCTACGAGGCCGACCACGTGTGCATCATTCCCGGCACCGCCGCGGTCGCCGGTATCACCCGGATGGACGAGCCGGTCGGCGAATTGCTGGACCGCTTCGAACAAGCCGCGATCGACGAGGTGCTGCACGCCGGGGCGCAGCCCACACCGGCGACTGCGCGCCGTCAGGGCCGCATCGATGTGCATGGGCCGCTGGCCGTGGTGCTGGACGCGCCGGACGTACTGTGGGCCGGCCGCGTTGCCACCAACCCGGTGCACCGCATCGCCGACCCTGGCGAATGGCAGGTTCACGGTGATATCAGCGGATCCGAGGATCCACACGAGCCACGAGCCACCCATTCATCCACCGGCGCGAGGCTGCAGGTCGTTAAAACAGACGGGGACGACCAGGTTGTGTTGAGCGTGCCGATCGCGGGCACCTGGATCGACATCCGATTCAGCTTGCCCGCCAGCACGATTGACGGCGGCATTCCGGTCGTCCGCCCCAAGGACGCCATCGAAGCGATGCGCTCGGTGCTGGCCATCGCCGCCGGCGCCGACGGTCCGGACGTGCTGCCCCGGGTACACAACGGGACAGCCACGATCACCGTGGGGTGGGACCCCGAGCGGGTGGCCGACCACACCGGCGTCACCGCCATCTTCGGCGAACCGCTGGCACCGACCCTGACCACCGTGCCCGACGCGCTGGTCGGACGTTGCTGGCCCGCGGTCTTCGCAGCCGTCGGCTCCGCGGTCACCGCAGCCGGCGTCCCGGTTGTCGAAGGCTTGCTGAGCTTGGTGCACCTGGACCACGCCGCGCACCTGCTCAGCGCGCTGCCGAAGTTGCCGGCCGAATTAACCATCACCGCAACCGCTTCGGTGGCCACCGACACCGACATCGGTCGAGTGGTTCCGATCTCGGTGACCGTCGCCGACGCTGACCGCACGGTGCTCGCCACCCTTGAGGAGCGGTTCGCAATCCGCGGCCGCACCGGTGCTGCCGAACTGACCGACCCGCTGCGGGCCGGTGGCGCCGTCTCCGAAAACGCCACCGACACCCCGCGGCGTCGCCGACGGGACGTCACGCTGCCCGCACCGGTCGACATGCGCCCCTTCGCGGTGGTGTCCGGCGACCACAACCCAATTCACACCGATCGGTCCGCTGCACTGCTTGCCGGTCTGGAATCGCCGATCGTGCACGGAATGTGGTTGTCGGCAGCGGCCCAACACGTGGTGACCGCCACCGACGGCCAAGCCCGGCCTCCGGCTCGACTGGTCGGCTGGACGGCCCGCTTCCTGGGTATGGTCCTACCCGGAGACGAGGTTGACTTCCGCGTCGATCGGGTCGGAATCGACCAGGGTGCAGAGGTTTTGGAGGTCGCGGCCCGCGTCGGTTCGGATCTGGTGATGTCGGCGACGGCACGACTGGCTTCGCCCAAAACCGTCTATGCGTTCCCCGGTCAGGGCATCCAGCACAAGGGCATGGGCATGGAAGTCCGGGCCCGCTCAAAGGCCGCCCGCAAGGTGTGGGACGACGCGGACAAGTACACCCGCCAAACGTTGGGCTTCTCGATCTTGCACGTGGTGCGCGACAACCCGACCAGCCTGATCGCCAGCGGCGTGCACTACCAACACCCCGAGGGCGTGCTGTATTTGACCCAGTTCACCCAGGTTGCGATGGCGACGGTGGCCGCGGCGCAGGTCGCCGAGATGCGTGAGCAGGGTGCTTTCGTTGAGGACGCGATCGCCTGCGGCCATTCGGTTGGCGAGTACACGGCGCTGGCCTGCGTGAGCGACGTCTACGGGCTGGAAGCGTTGCTGGAGACGGTATTTCAGCGTGGGTCAAACATGCACGACATCGTGCCGCGCGACGAGCTGGGCCGTTCCAACTACCGGCTGGCCGCAATCCGCCCGTCGCAAATCAATCTCGACGACGCCGATGTCCCGGCCTTTATCGAGGAGATCTCGCAGCGCGCCGGGGAGTTTTTGCAGATCGTCAACTTCAACCTGCGTGGTTCGCAGTACGCGATCGCCGGCACAGTTCGTGGTCTGGAAGAGCTCGAGGCCGAGGTGGAGCGCCGCCGCGAAATCTCTGGTGGCAAGCGGTCATTCATCTTGGTGCCCGGTATCGACGTGCCGTTCCACTCCGAGGTGCTGCGGGTGGGTGTCGCCGAATTCCGTCGCTCCCTGGAGCGGGCGATGCCGCGGGGCAAAGACCCTGAGGTGATCATCGGGCGCTACATCCCGAACCTAGTGCCGCGGCCGTTCAGCCTGGACCGCGACTTTATCCAGGAGATCCGGGATTTGGTGCCGGCCGAGCCGCTGGACGAGATCCTCGAAAACTACGACTACTGGCGTGACGAGCGCCCGTTCGACTTGGCACGCACGCTGATCATCGAGCTACTGGCCTGGCAGTTCGCCAGCCCGGTGCGCTGGATCGAAACCCAGGACCTGCTGTTCACCGAAGAGGCCGCGGGTGGCCTGGGTGTGGAGCGCTTCGTCGAGATCGGCGTGAAGTCGTCGCCGACGGTGAGCGGACTGGCCACCAACACCCTGAAGCTGCCCGAATATGCCCACAGCACAGTGGAAGTGCTCAATGCCGAGCGCGACGCCGCGGTGCTGTTCGCCACCGATACCGACCCCGAGCCGGAAGACGAGGAGGAGTCAGATGATTCCGCCGCGGTCGCGGCGGAGGATGCACCAAGCGCCGATGCCGCGCCAGCCCTCGCTGCGGCTCCCGCCACAGCTCCGTCCGGTGCTCCGAGACCGGATGACATTGGTTTCGACGCGGCCGATGCCACCCTGGCGCTGATCGCGCTCTCGGCCAAGATGCGCATCGACCAGATCGAGGAGCTGGACTCCATCGAGTCGATCACCGACGGCGCATCGTCGCGGCGTAACCAATTGTTGGTCGACTTGGGTTCCGAGCTGAACCTCGGCGCCATCGACGGCGCCGCCGAGGCAGACCTCGCTGGCCTGCGCTCGCAGGTCACCAAGCTGGCGCGCACGTATAAGCCTTATGGGCCAGTACTTTCCGATGCGGTCAACGACCAGCTGCGCACGGTGCTGGGTCCGTCGGGCAAGCGGCCCGCTGCCATTGCCGAGCGGGTGAAGAAGACCTGGGAGCTCGGCGATGGCTGGGTCAAGCACGTGACAGTCGAGGTCGCGCTCGGGACCCGCGAAGGCACCAGCGTTCGCGGCGGCGCCATGGGCAACCTGCATGAGGGTGCTCTGGCCGACGCCGCTACCGTCGACAAGGTCATCGACGCCGCGGTGGCTGCGGTGGCCACACGCCGCGGAATTGCGGTTGCGCTCCCGTCGACCGGCGGCGGTGGCGGAGCGACCGTCGACGCCGCGGCGCTGGGCGAGTTCACTGAGCAGATCACCGGCCGCGACGGCGTGCTCGCATCGGCGGCCCGGCTGGTGCTGGGTCAGCTGGGGTTGGACGACCCGGTCACGGTGCCGCCGGCTGCGACCGACGCCGATCTGATCGACCTGATCACCGCCGAATTGGGCTCGGACTGGCCACGATTGGTGGCACCGGTGTTCGACGGCAAGAAGGCCGTCGTGTTCGACGACCGTTGGGCTAGCGCCCGCGAAGACTTGGTCAAGCTCTGGCTGATCGACGACGACGAGGCCAACGCCGAATGGGCCCGGCTGTCCGAGCGGTTTGAGGGCGCCGGCCACGTCGTGGCGACCCAGGCGACCTGGTGGCAGGGCAAGGCACTTGCGGCCGGGCGTCAGATCCACGCCTCGCTGTACGGCCGGATCGCTGCGGGCGCGGAGAACCCGGACAACGGCCGCTACAGCGACGAATTCGCGGTGGTGACCGGCGCGTCCAAGGGCTCGATCGCTGCGTCGGTGGTCGGACGGCTGCTCGACGGCGGTGCCACCGTCATCGCGACGACATCCAAGCTCGACGAAGAACGGTTGGGCTTCTACCGGGCGTTGTACCGCGATCACGCCCGCTACGGCGCGACCCTGTGGGTGGTGGCGGCCAACATGGCGTCGTACTCCGACATCGATGCCCTGGCCGAATGGATCGGTACGGAGCAGAGCGAAAGCCTTGGCCCGCAATCTATTCACATCAAAGACGCGCAGACCCCGACACTGTTGTTCCCGTTCGCAGCACCTCGCGTGGCGGGCGACTTGACCGAGGCCGGTTCGCGCTCGGAGATGGAAATGAAGGTGTTGCTGTGGGCGGTGCAGCGGCTGATCGGCGGCTTGTCCAGAATCGGCGCCGAGCGCGACATCGCCTCGCGGCTGCACGTGGTGTTGCCCGGCTCGCCTAACCGCGGGATGTTCGGCGGCGACGGCGCCTACGGTGAAGCCAAGTCGGCGCTGGACGCCGTGGTGACCCGTTGGCAAGCCGAGTCGTCGTGGGCGCAACGCGTCAGCCTTGCGCACGCGCTGATCGGCTGGACCCGCGGCACCGGGCTAATGGGCCACAATGATGCGATTGTCGCTGCCGTCGAAGAAGCCGGTGTCACAACGTATTCCACTGATGAAATGGCCGGCATGCTGCTCGGCCTCTGCGACATCGAGTCCAAGGCGGCCGCGGCCTACGCGCCGATGAAGGTGGACCTGACCGGCGGGCTCGGCGATGTCGAGCTGGACATGGCTGAACTGGCCGCCAAGGCACGCGAGGACCAATCGACCAAGGCCGTGGATGACGGCGACGAGGACGCCGACGTCGACGGCACGATCGCCGCGCTGCCGTCGCCGCCGCGTGGCTACACGCCGGCCCCGCCGCCGGAATGGGACGACCTCGATGTCGATCCGGCGGATTTGGTGGTCATCGTCGGTGGCGCCGAACTCGGCCCGTACGGTTCGTCGCGTACCCGCTTCGAGATGGAGGTCGACAACGAACTGTCGGCCGCCGGTGTGCTCGAGTTGGCTTGGACCACCGGGCTGATCAAATGGGAAGACGACCCCCAACCCGGTTGGTATGACACCGAATCCGGCGATCTGATCGACGAGGCGGAGCTGGTCGAGCGCTACCACGACGCCGTGGTGGAGCGTGTCGGGATCCGTGAGTTCGTCGACGACGGCGCAATCGACCCCGATCACGCCTCGCCGGTGCTGGTGAGCGTATTCCTGGACAGGGACTTCACATTCGTCGTCTCCTCGGAGGCCGACGCGCGCGGGTTCGCGCAGTTCGACCCCGAGCACACGGTGGTCCGGCCGGTGCCCGATTCCAGCGACTGGCAGGTTACCCGCAAGGCGGGCACCGAGATTCGCGTTCCGCGCAAGACGAAGCTGTCGCGCACCGTCGGCGCGCAGATCCCCACCGGGTTCGACCCCACCGTGTTCGGCATCAGCCAGGACATGGCCAACTCGATCGACCGCGTGGCGCTGTGGAACATAGTCGCCACCGTCGACGCATTCCTGTCATCGGGTTTCACTCCGACCGAGCTGATGCGATGGGTACACCCGGGACTGGTGGCCAGCACTCAGGGCACCGGCATGGGCGGGATGACGTCGATGCAGACGATGTATCACGGCAACCTGCTGGGCCGCAGCAAGCCCAACGACATCCTGCAGGAAGTTCTGCCCAACGTCGTTGCCGCACACGTCATTCAGAGCTACGTAGGAAGCTACGGCGCGATGATCCACCCGGTCGGTGCATGCGCGACCGCAGCGGTCTCAGTCGAGGAGGGCGTCGACAAGATCCGCCTCGGTAAGGCCGAGCTAGTGGTCACGGGCGGTTTCGACGACCTGACGCTGGAAGCCATCATCGGTTTCGGTGACATGGCCGCAACCGCCGACACCAAAATGATGCGCGACAGGGGCATCGCGGACTCGAAGTTCTCCCGGCCCAACGACCGGCGCCGGTTGGGCTTCCTCGAAGCCCAGGGCGGCGGCACCATCTTGCTGGCCCGCGGGGACCTGGCGGTCAAGATGGGATTGCCGGTGTTGGCTGTAGTGGCCTACGCGCAGTCGTTCGGTGACGGTGTGCACACGTCGATCCCGGCCCCGGGCCTCGGTGCGCTGGGCGCCGGCCGCGGCGGCAAGGGTTCTCCGTTGGCCCGCTCGCTGGCCAAGTTGGGTGTCGAGGCCGACGACGTCGCGGTGATCTCCAAACACGACACCTCGACGTTGGCCAACGACCCCAACGAGACCGAACTGCATGAGCGGCTGGCCGATTCGCTCGGCCGCTCGCCGGGCGCACCGTTGTTCATCGTGTCGCAGAAGAGCCTGACCGGCCACGCCAAGGGCGGCGCGGCGGTCTTCCAGATGATGGGGCTGTGCCAGATCCTGCGCGACGGGGTGATTCCGCCGAACCGCAGCCTGGACTGCGTCGACGAAGAACTCGCCGGTTCGGCGCACTTCGTCTGGATACGCGACACGTTGCGGTTGGGCGGCAAGATCCCGCTGAAGGCCGGTCTGGTGACCAGCCTCGGGTTCGGCCACGTGTCCGGCTTGGTCGCGTTGGTGCACCCGCAGGCATTCCTGGCCGCACTGGATCCCGGTCAGCGCGCCGACTACCAGCGACGGGCCGATGCCCGGCTGCTGGCCGGTCAGCGCAGGCTGGCTTCGGCGATAGCCGGCGGCCGTCCGATGTACGAGCGGCCCGCGGACCGTCGTTTTGACCACGAGCTGTCCGAGAAACGGCAGGAAGCGGCGATGTTGCTCGATGCGGAAGCGCGGCTGGGCGACGGGGACGTTTACCGTCAGTGAGCATCCGATAGGTTCACAATCAATGAGCATTGTCGGCGTGGGGATCGACCTTGTCTCCATCACTGAGTTCGCCGAGCAGGTCGACCAACCCGGAACCGTCTTCGCCGAAACATTCACCCCGGGTGAGCGGCGCGACGCCTCCGACAAGAGCTCGTCGGCGGCGCGGCACCTGGCGGCGCGCTGGGCGGCCAAAGAAGCGGTGATCAAGGCCTGGTCCGGGTCGCGGTTCTCGCAGCGGCCTGTGCTTCGTGAAGATATCCACCGCGACATCGAGGTGGTGACCGACATGTGGGGACGACCACGGGTCCGGCTAACTGGAGCCATCGCCAAGCATTTGGCCGACGTGACGATCCATGTGTCGCTGACCCACGAAGGGGACACCGCGGCCGCGGTGGCCATCCTGGAGTTGCCCTAGCCTTAGCGCGCCGACGGTCGAGATCTACGCTAGCGCGGGTTTCTTGCCCCGTTATGGTGCTGGCGTCGTTCTCGGCGTTATCCGAGAACAGGCTAGCCTCGAGATCATGAGCGATCTCGTCGAACGCGTCCGCGAGGTTCTGCCATCGGTGCGCGGTGATCTAGAGGCGCTGATACGCATCGAATCGGTCGGGGCCGATCCTGCTCGTCGCGACCAGGTCGACCGCAGCGCTCAAGCCACGGCGGACCTGTTGTCGCAGGCTGGTTTTGACGATGTGCAGATCGTCAGCGAGGGCGGTGCACCCGCCGTCATCGCCCGGCATCCGGCGCCGCCGGGAGCGCCCACGGTGCTGCTGTACGCCCACCACGATGTGCAACCCGAAGGCGATCCCGCGCAGTGGACGTCACCGCCGTTCGAGCCAACCGAACGCGACGGCCGGCTCTACGGACGCGGCAGCGCCGACGACAAGGCCGGTATCGCAACGCATTTGGCGGCGTTCCGGGCGCACGCCGGGCAACCTCCGGTCGGGGTGACGGTGTTCGTCGAGGGTGAGGAGGAGTCCGGGTCGCCCTCGCTGGGCCGTCTGCTGGCTGCGCATCGTGACGTGTTGGCCGCCGACGTGATTGTCATCGCCGATTCGGACAACTGGAGCACAGAGGTTCCCGCGCTGACGGTGTCGCTGCGCGGGCTGGCCGACTGCGTGGTCGAGGTCGCCACCCTCGACCACGGCCTGCACTCCGGTCTGTGGGGTGGTGTGGTTCCGGATGCGCTATCGGTACTGGTTCGCTTGTTGGCCAGCCTGCACGACGACGACGGCAATGTCGCAGTGGCCGGCTTGCACGAAAGCACCGCCGCCGCAGTGGATTACCCTGCCGAGCGGGTGCGTGCGGAGTCGGGCTTGCTGGACGGAGTGACCGAAATCGGTTCCGGCTCGGTGCCGCAGCGACTGTGGGCCAAGTCAGCGATCACCGTCATCGGCATCGACACCACATCCATTGCCGCATCGTCGAACACGCTGATTCCGCGTGCTCGCGCCAAGGTCAGCATGCGGGTAGCTCCCGGCGGCGACGCGGCTGCGCATCTGGATGCGTTGCGCGGCCATCTCGAACGCCATGCCCCGTGGGGCGCCCACGTGACGGTGACGCCCGGCGACATCGGCCAACCCTTCGCCGTCGACGCCAGGGGCCCGGTCTATGACGCCGCTCGCGCGGCGTTCCGGCAAGCCTGGGGAACCGAGCCGGTCGAGATGGGGATGGGCGGGTCGATCCCGTTCATTGCCGAGTTCGCGGCCGCGTTCCCGCAGGCGGCCATCCTGGTAACCGGCGTGGAGGACCCAGCGACGCAAGCGCACAGCATCAACGAGAGCTTGCACCTCGGTGTGCTGGAACGGGCCGCGACCGCCGAGGCGCTGCTGCTGGCCAACCTGGCTTAGACCGATCGCCTTGAGCGTGGTGATTGACCGTCTGCGCGGCCATGCATGAAAATGCCTGCATGGGCGAGGTCCGAGCTAAGAGCCTGATGAGCCCGGACGAGACACTCGAGTTCCCAGGGATCAAGGTCCAGCAGGTCGACGTCGGTGACCTGACCATAGGACGGATCGTGACGCAGCCAGGCTGGCGGTGGTCCAGCGACGTGCGTCCACATGTTGGCGGAGAGTGGTGCGAGGCTCGGCACGTGGGCATCGTGTTGTCCGGCCGATTCGAAGTCGTGATGCGCGACGGCACCACGCTTCAGTTTGGACCGGACGATGTATTTGAGATCCCGCCCGGTCATGACGGATACACCGTCGGGGACGAGCCATGCGTCCAGATCGAGTGGTCCGGGTTGCGGGCGTTCGCGGGATTCCGTCATTTCGGCATACGCAACCGGGCGCTGGTCACACTGCTGTTCACCGATCTCGTTGAATCTACGATGATGGCAAAACGACTCGGAGACGTGGCCTGGCGAGATGTGCTCTCCGCACACTACGAGGCGACGCGGGTGGCGTTGGAACGCCACCATGGCCACGAGGTCAACACGACCGGAGACGGCCTGCTTGCGACCTTCGATGGGCCAGCCGCCGCCTTGCGCTGCGCGGCAGCGGTGGCCCGGGCGGCTGCACGAGAGGGTCTGCAGATCCGGGCGTCCGTACACGTCGGAGAAGTGGAAGTAGTGGGGAGTGACGTGCGCGGCGTCGCCGTACATGAAGCGGCGCGGATCCTCAGCGCGGCGGCAGCCGACGAGATTCTGGTGTCGACGACGACGCGAGCACTAGCGGGCAACGTTGGTTTTGTGTTTCAGCCCCGCGGTACGCACAGTCTTAAGGGCCTGCCGGGCGAATGGGAGCTCTTCGCATGCTTCGAAGACGAGAAGCCCAAATTTCCGGAGGCGCGGCGGACCAAGGCGTGATCTTTGGTTCATTTGGCGCATAAGCGAATTCGATCCCCGGTTGTGGGTCGGGGTGCGGCAGGTGGGTGTCCTTGCTAGTTCCCGACTTGGTCGAGAATTTGCTTGATCTTTGATGTCGTATGTGCAGCCCTGACGTTGTACTGCGCGACGGCGATCTTGCCCTTCTCGTCGACCACAAAAGTGGAACGGATCACCCCCTGCACGGTCCTGCCGTACATTTGCTTTTCGCCGTAGGCGCCCCAGGCCGTCAGCACCCTGCGGTCGGGATCGGACAGCAGCGGAAACGTCAGGCCTTCAGCGTCACGGAATTTGGCCAGCTTTTCCGGCTTGTCGGGGGAGATGGCGACGACGTCGAGGCCGGCGCCGTTGAGCTCGGCCAGGCTGTCGCGAAAGGCGCAGGCCTGTTTGGTGCAGCCAGGGGTTGACGCCGCCGGGTAGAAGTAGACGATGACCCGGCGGCCCTTGTAGTCGGCCAGCGACACCTTCTTTCCATCGGCGTCAGGCAGAGTGAAGGCGGGCGCTTTGTCGCCCGGCGCGAGGCGTGCGGTGTCGGTCACGGAAGGTGCCTTTCTGTTCACCGGCACGCCTGCGTCGGCGCCGGCTGATCTAGGGTAGGTCGGCAGGCACCAACCTAGACCGAGCCCGGCCTGGTGCGCGACGACAGGGAGGACGAGAGTGGCGGAGCGGGATCCTGACACCATCAAGCAGGAGATCGACCAGGCCCGCGACCAGCTCGCGTCGACCGTCGACTCACTGGCCGAGCGGGCCAACCCCCGCCGACTGGCCGACGACGCCAAAGCCCGGGTGATCGGGTTCGTCAAGAAGCCTGCAGTTGCGGTTTCGCTGGCTGGGATCGCGGCGTTGACGGTCGTACTGGCGGTCCGCAGGATCAGAAATCGTTGACGCCTGAGCTTTACTGGCATCCCACGTTAGCCGCCCGCTTAGCGCC
>NZ_JBATXN010000435.1:0-2704 GCF_049673265.1 Mycobacterium sp.
TCCGCATCTACCGCGCGAACCGGCTGCGCGCCAAGTTCGCCGACCGCGGAATGGCCGTTACTCACACCCACCACTCACACGCCCTGCATGCACCATTCTGGTGGCTGAAATGCCTAGTCGGCGTCGACAATTCAGATCATCCCGCCGTCGTTGCGTATCACAAGATGCTGGTTTGGGACATGATGCGACGACCTCGGGTCACGCGGCTGGCCGAATTCACACTCAACCCGCTGATCGGCAAGAGCGTCGCGCTCTACTTCGAAAAACCGGTGCCCGCCGTTGAACTGGTATAAGAAACTCGGCGTCGCCGGGGTCCTCTCTCCTGCGCAATGCCGACAGACGGCGGAATCGATTGCCGCGGCGCAAGAATCATCCGGCGCGATCCCATGGTCGGTAGGCGGG
This sequence comes from Mycobacterium sp., assembly GCF_049673265.1. Taxonomy (GTDB): domain Bacteria; phylum Actinomycetota; class Actinomycetes; order Mycobacteriales; family Mycobacteriaceae; genus Mycobacterium. Next base: position 403 of record NZ_JBATXN010000435.1, read on the forward strand.
CACACCGATCCATGGGACCATGTCGAATGTGCAATGGCGCTGACGGCAGCTGGCCTGATCGGTCCGGCGCGGCATGCGTTCGACTGGTGTCGACGCCGACAGCGGGCCGACGGCTCGTGGCCGATCCAGCTTCGAGCCGGCATCGTGGAGGACGCCAACAGCGACAGCAACTTCTGTGCGTATGTCGCGGTCGGAGTATGGCACCACGTGCTGATCACCGGTGACCACACCTTTGCCACCGCGATGTGGCCGACGGTGCGCGCGGCAATCGACTTCGTCTTGGATCTACAGCTCGAAGGCGGCGAAATTTGTTGGGCACGTGGCCCTTCGGGCCCAGTTACCGAGGCGTTGCTGACTGGGTGCGCCAGCATTTTCCACAGTATTCGCTGCGCCCTGGCGCTGGCGACCTACCTCGACGAGCCGCAACCGGAATGGGAGGTGGCACTCGGCCGACTGGGCCATGCGATCACTGCCCACCCGTCGGCCTTCACCGAAAAGCCCCGTCACTCGATGGACTGGTACTACCCGATCCTGGGCGGTGCGCTTCGCGGTCCCGCGGCGAGAGGCCGAATCGCTGACCGGTGGAGCGATTTCGTCGTCGACGGGCTGGGCATCAGATGCGTCGACGACCGGCCGTGGGTGACCGGCGCGGAGACCTGCGAATTGGTGTTGGCGCTCGACGCGATGGGCAGCCGCCAGGCGGCGCTGCGGCAGTTCGCCGCGATGCAGCACCTGCGCGAGCAGGATGGCTCTTACTGGACGGGGCTGGTGTTCAGTGACGGAAAGCGTTGGCCCGTCGAGCGAACCACCTGGACCGGGGCGGCTGTGATTCTGGCCGCCGACGCGCTGTCGGACGCCACGGCGGGTAGTGGCATCTTCCGCGGCACCGATTTGCCGCGCGGCCTGGAGGGCGACTACGACTGCGAGTGTGCGATCAGCCCGTCGGATCGCTAGACCGCAGTACCGGCCTCTCCGGATTTCCGCTCCAGTAACCGCATTGACCCGGTGACGGATCGTTCGACGAACACGCCGCTTTGCACCGCGCGGCAATAGATTTGGTACGGCGCCTGGCCGCCGTCACGCGGGTCGGGAAAGACGTCGTGGATGACCAGCGCGCCGCCGGGACTTACCCATTTCGCCCAGCCGTCGAAGTCTTGATGCGCCGCGGCCTCGCTGTGACCGCCGTCGATGAACAACAGCTGTAACGGGGTGCGCCACCCGCTGGCCACCACGGTCGACTTGCCCACCACCGCCACCACGTTGTCATCCAGCCCGGCGTCATCGAGCGTGCGCCGCAAGGCCGGCAGGGTGTCGAAACGTCCAGAGGCGTCATCGACCAGCGAGGTGTCGTGGTATTCCCAGCCGGGCTGGTGCTCTTCGGACCCGTGGTGATGATCGACGGTGTAGAGAACACTGGCCCGAGCCAGGGCCGCCGCGCCTAGCAGCACCGTCGACTTTCCGCAGTACGTCCCGATCTCTACGCCGACGCCGTGATCGAAGTAGCGAAGCCCCGCGTCGTGCAGCGCCCGACCCTCGTCGGGAGGCATGAATCCGGTAACGCGATCGGCAAGCTCGAACAGTTGGTTGGTTCGCGGGTCGGCAGCCGAGAGATCTGAGGGGGTCATCACCGCCAACCGTAACAGTCGTGTTGTGCGCACCTGCGATGGTGTAGTAGTGTCCGGACACGTGTCCAACCCGGTAGCTCGGGAGTCGACCAGACGGCGACTGACCGCCAAGCAGGCCGACACCGTTGACCGGCTGGGCCAGGCTGCGGTCGAAGTGCTCGGCCGAGAAGGCTTCTCCGGCTTGACGATTCGCATGGTCGCCGCCGAGGCTGGAGTCGGGTCGGCTACCGCCTACACGTACTTCTCTTCAAAGGAACACCTGGTTGCTGAAGTTTTCTGGCGGCGGTTAGCGTCCAGCCCGGTGCCACGCACCGATTCGGCAGACGCGACCGTCCGCGTGATCGCGGTGCTGCGGCATATCGCGCTGTTGGTTGCCGATGAGCCCGAACTCGCCGGGGCAGTGACCAACGCGTTGCTGGGCAAGGATCCTGAAGTCATGCATCTGCGGCTGCACATCGGTCGCGAGATCCACCAGCGCCTGGTAACGGCCTTGGGCTCCGACTGTGCTCCCGACGTTGTCGAATCGCTGGAACTCCTCTATGCGGGAGCGCTGGTGCGCGCCGGCATGGGATATGCCACCTACCCGCAGATCGCCGAACGGCTGGAGACATCGGCGCGGCTGCTGTTAGCCGGTGGCAGCGGCCGCCGGCTGGCATGATCAACGGCCATGGACGTCG
>NZ_JBATXN010000436.1:0-14718 GCF_049673265.1 Mycobacterium sp.
ACTTGGGGACACGAGCGCGTCGTCGAGTTTCTGTCGTTGCAGCGCGACTTGTATGCCTATTTGCATGACCAGACGCTGCGGCTGCTCAACCAAGGGCACACCGGCGCCGAAATCGCCGAAACGTTGCAGATGCCACCTGCACTGGACAACGCGTGGCACACCCGCGGCTACTACGGCTCGGTCAGCCACAACGTCAAAGCGATCTACCAGCGCTACATGGGCTGGTTCGACGGCAACCCGGCGCGGCTGTGGCCGCACCCGCCAGAGGCACTGGCCAACCGGTATGTCGACGCGATGGGCGGGATCGACCGCGTCGTCGAACTTGCTCAGCAGGCCTTCGATTCCGGTGATATTCGTTGGGCCGCAACACTTCTCGATCACGCGGTGTTTATCGACAGCACGCATCCGGCCGCACGTGCCCTGCTTGCGGAGACGTTCGATCAGTTGGCCTACGGCGCCGAGAACGCGACCTGGCGCAACTTCTTCCTGTCGGGCGCGATGGAATTGCGCGACGGCAACTTCGGCACCGCGGCTCAAACCACGTCGCTGACGTTGATGTCTGCGTTGACGCCGGCACAGATCTTCGACGGCCTCGCCATCAGTGTCAACGGTCCCCGCGCTTGGGATTTGGATCTCGCCGCCGACGTCACGTTGACCGATGTAGGCACCAACTTTCGTCTCGCACTGCACAACGGCGTGCTGGTCAGCCGCGAAACATCCGCCGACGCCGCCACCGCGGACGTGACTGTCAAGCTGGACAACGCGCTACGCCTCCTCACCGTGGCAACGGGTTTGGCCACGGGGGGAGCCAGCTCGCCGGGACTGGAGATCTCCGGTGACCAGGCAGCCCTGCAGAAACTGCTCGGTGTGCTCGACAAACCCGATCCGGCATTCAACATCGTCACCCCGTGAGATTGCGCACAGGGCTGTGATTTCGTGAAATCCACGAGCCTGTACGCATTTCAACGACTCAAGCCACGTCGATGACCACCTTGCCGACCGCCTTGCGCTCGGCCACATGGCGTAACGCCTTCGCGGCGTCGGCCAACGGGAACCGCGCGCCGATATAGGGCTGGATCCGGCCGTCGGCGAACATCTGCTGCAGCTCAGCGATGTCGCGCGCGGCGTCGTCGGGGTGATCGGCGGTGAAGGTGCGGATTTCCATGCCGCGAATCGTGATGTCCTTCAAGAGAACCAGATTGAGCGGAATGGCCGGAATGGCGCCGGCGGCGTAGCCGAGTGTGATGAACATTCCGCCCCGGGCCAGACCACGTAGCGCCGGCTCCGCGTAGTTGCCGCCGACCGGATCGATGACGACGCGGGCCCCGCCGCCGGTGAGCTCGCGGATCGCCCCCTTCAGATCGTCCCGGTCGTAGGCGACGGTCGCCGCGGCGCCGCGCTGCCTGCAGATGTCGAGCTTGTCCTGCGTCGAGGCCGCCGCCAGCACCCGGGCCTTCATCCCGACTGCCAGATCGAGCGCAGCTTGCCCGACGCCGCCGGCCGCGCCGAGGACCACCACCCAATCTCCTTCTGCGACTTGGGCAACCGACCGCAGAGCGTGATACGCGGTGCGGTAGGTGACTCCGAACGCCGCCGCCGACGCGAAGTCGGCGCCGTCGGGGACCGCGGAAACCTGATGGGCGTCGAGCAGGGCCAGCTCAGCGAAAGCGCCGGTCGGGGTGGCCCCGAATATCTGGTCGCCCGGCCGAAACGGCGCCCCGTCACCGGCGGCCACCACCTCACCCGCGAGTTCGCTGCCCGGGGTGAACGGCACCGGAATCTTGACCTGGTACTTGCCGGCGATCAGCAGCACGTCGGGAAAATTGACAGCTGCGGCGTGCACACGCACCAGCAGCTGGCCCGGGCCGGGCGTCGGATCGGCGATCTCATCGACCACCAGGTCTTCGGGTGGGCCGTAGTTGCGGCAGACGACGGCGCGCATCAACCGGCCCCCAACCCGCGCAGACAGAACCGCACCAAGTGATCGATGTCGTCCGGGCTGGGCCGGTCGGCCAGATCCAGGTGGCGCCGCATCACTGCGGCTGTGCAATGGAAGACGGTGTCGGTATCGCGAGATATATCGGTGCTGCCCAGGGTCGCGATCGGCTCGGTCAACAGATCACGCATCGGCCGCATGATCTCGTCGTCGGCGGCCCGCCAGTTCGAGGTGGCCGAGATCTGGCCGGCCGCAGCCCGACTCATGCTGATCAGGTGTGGGTCGGCCACCTGCGCGAGGGCACCTTCAATCCAGCGCCGCACCTTGCCCGCCGGCGTCCGCTCTTTGGCCATCTGGTGCTGCAGGTAGGAGACGACGATCGCGACACCGCGCTCCATCACCGCCAGGATGACGTCGTCCTTGCCGGCAAAGTATCGGTAGAAAGCTTTGTTGGACGAGCCGGCCTCGGCGACGATATCGCTGACCCGCGGCGGTTCGGGCGCTACCCGTTCCATGACCCGGACCGCGGCGGCGAGGATACGTTCGACTTCCTCGGTGGCATCCCGCTGCCGGTCGTCAAGGGCGCGCTCGACAGCCGCGGCCACCCGGCTATTGGTCAACGAGCTCACCGTATTTGGCGCGCGCGGCCTCGCGCCGGACGTGCAGCATTTCGCTGGGCCACTCCGAGCTTTCGGCCTCATAGTTTTTGAGTAGCATCCGGGCCAAGTTGACCTTGTGTGCTTCGGTGGGCCCGTCGGCCAGCCCGAGCGCAATGCCACCGAGCAAGACATTGACCAGTGGCAGCTGATCGGTGAGCCCCAGCGCGCCGTGCACCTGGATAGCCCGCAACGCAATCGATTTCAGCACCTGCGAGGCCAAGATCTTACAGGTCGCGATCTCAGCGCGGGCGCCATGTTCGTCGCCGCTGTCGATCAGCCACGCGGCATGCAGCACCGTCAGCCGGAACGGTGTCAGCTCGGTGTATGAGTCCGCGATGAACTCCTGCACCAACTGCTTGTCGGCAAGCGAAGTACCTTGAGTGAATCGGCTTTTCGCGCGCTTGGACATCATCTCGACAGCGCGCTGCGCCATCCCTATCGAGCGCATTGCATGATGCAGCCGTCCGCCCGCCAACCGGGTCTGCAGGATCAGGAAGCCTTGGCCGGCCTCGCCGAGCAGAGCGTCAGAGGACACCCGCACCCCGTCATAGTGCACAAGGGAATGACCGGGTTCGTGCGGGTCGGCCCCGACCAGATGGTGGGTAGCTTCGACATGGAGACCCTTGGTGTCTGCCGGAATCAGGAATGTCGACGCACCGTGATGGACGGCGACATCGGGGTTGGTGATCGCCACCACGATGAAAAAAGACGCCACGGATGCGTTGGAGGAGAAGTACTTTCGCCCGGTGATGACCCAATCATCGCCATCGCGGACCGCACGAGTGGTGAAGACCCGCGGATCGGCGCCGCCTTGGGGTTCTGTCATCGAGAAGCAAGAGAATATCTCGCCGGACAACAGCCCGGCCAAATAGCGGTCCTTCTGGTCCTGTGTGCCAAACCGCGCGATGATCTCCGCATTACCGGTGTCGGGTGCTTGCGTCCCGAATACAATTGGCGCCCAAGGGCTGCGGCCGAGAATCTCGTTGATCAGCGTCAGCTTGACCGCGCCGAAGCCCTGCCCGCCGAGTTCCGGACCGAGGTGCGGCGCCCACAGTCCTTGGTCGCGAACCTGTTGTTTGAGGGGGTCGACGATTTTGCGACGCTCCTCGTTCAACGGTAAGAACTCGCATCCGGGGAACAGCACCTCTAGCGGCTCGACCTCTTCGCGGACGAATTCGCGGATCCAGTCGAGTTTCTTCTCGAATTCCGGCTCGGTGGAGAAGTCCCATGTCATGTCGAATACTCCTAGGTCCTAATGGATGTCAGGGGATCCCGCCATCGGCTCGCAGTATGGAGCCAGTGGTGAAGCTGGACGCAGCGGATGCCAGAAACAATGCGGCACCGACGATTTCGGCCGGATCGCCGGCGCGCTGCAGTGAGAGGTGGACGAACGGGTTTTGCGTTGCCTGATCCAGGTTCCACGACTTGCTGACGTCGGTGAGGAACGGTCCGGCCATCAGCGTGTTGACCCGGACCGTCGGCCCGAACGCGCGTGCCAGGCCCTCGGTCATGGCATTCAGCCCCGCTTTGGACGCCGCGTAGGGAATGATGTCGGGCGCCGGGCGCAGCGACCCCGCAGTGCTGACGTTGATGATCGAGCCGCTTCCGGCGGCGATCATCCGTTCACCGACCAGAGCAGACAATCGGAACGGGCCCTTGAGGTTGAGGTTGACCACTGCGTCGAAAAGCTTCTCGGTGACATCAGTCAGCTTGTCGTAGACCGGCGACATGCCGGCGTTGTTGATCAGGGTGTCGACCTTGCCGAACCGCTCGTAGACGGCCTCGACGAGGCCGTCGAGCTGCTCCCATCGGCCGACGTGCACCTGGTATGGCATTGCGGCGCGGCCGGTTTCGCGCTCGATCTGCTCGGCGGTGTCGACGCAGTTCTCCATTTTCCGGCTGGCGATCACCACGTCTGCGCCGCAGCGGGCGGCGCCGAACGCCATTTCCCGGCCCAGCCCGCGGCTGCCGCCGGTGATCAGTACTACCTGGTCGGTCAGGTCGAAAAGCTGGTCAGCATAACCCATCTCAGCGGGCCTTGGTCGGTAGCGAGCCGGCCAGTTCGGCGGCCGTGGCGATCAGTTGCGGGATCATCGCCCCAAACGCGTGCTGGATGTTCGGGTCGACCTTTCCGGTGCGCACTCCGGCAGCGTAGGTCTTTTCCAGCACGATGCCGAGCTTCCAGTTGGCCAGCACGAGGTAGTAGTCGATGTTCTCGGTCGAGAGCCCGCTGGTCTTCTCGTAGCGGTCAAGCAGTTCGCTGCGGCTCGGCATCCCCTTCATATCGAGATAGAAGCCGTCTTCCTTGGGATTTTCGCCGTCGTAGCCCAGCAGGCACCAGGCCAAGTCCAGTAGCGGGTCGCCGACGGTAGTCATCTCCCAGTCCACGATCGCGGCGAGCCGAGCGGGCTCGCCGTGCGCGAACATCACGTTGGCGAACTGGTAGTCGCCGTGCATGATGCCCGGCTGGTAGTGCTCGGGGCGGTTGCGCCGCAGCCAGTCGGCGGCTTGGTCCAGGCCGGGAAGTTCACGCACCCGATAGGTGTCCAGGAACGCCAGCCAGCGGTCGACTTGACGCTCATGGAATCCGTCGGGACGGCCGAAGCCGTCCAGCCCCTGGGCGCGCCAGTCCACTCGGCCCAGCTTGGCGGCCGCGTCGACAAGCTCGAAGGCCAAGCCCCGGCGTGCGGTCAGGTCGGTGTCGAACGGGGTCGCCCAGCCGCCGTCCATCGGACTCCAGCCGTCGATGGCCTGCATGACGTAGAAGGGCATCCCGAGCAGATCGCCCGCATCGTTGGCGGCGATCAGCTCGGCATGCGGCACGTCGGTGCCGCGCAGCGCGCGCACCAGTCGGATCTCGCGTAACAGCCCGTCGATGCGGGCCGCATCGGCGCGGGCGCCGGGCATCCGCAGCACCATGCGTTCGTCCCCGCGCCGGATCAGGTAGAGGGTGTTCTGTGAGCCGCCGGAGAGCTGTTCCAGCACGGTTTCTTCGCCTTCGCCGGGGGCGCCATTGGCGTCCAGCCAGCGTCCCAGCACGCCTGCATCCAGCATCTGCACACCCCAATCTCTGTAGGGAGAATAGCATTCTCTGCCGGGATGACAAGGGCCTCGTGTCGCATGCGAGGCTGTGCGCATGCAGTTGCTTCTGGTCCGGCATGCGTTGCCGCTCCGCAGCGAACCCGGCCAGGGCGCTGACCCCGACCTCTCCGACGAAGGGTGGGCGCAGGTCGCGCGGCTGCCTGAGGCACTGGCCAGGTTTCCGATCACCCGCGTGGTGAGCAGCCCGCAGCGTCGCGCCATCCAGACCGCGGAGCCGGTCGCCGCCGCGCGCGGAATGACCGTCGAGATCGACGACCGGTTCGCCGAATACGACCGCGACCTGCCGGTGTACATCCCCATCGAGCACATCCGTGACGAGAACCCGCACGAGTGGGCCCGGATGGCCGCCGGGCACCTGCCCAGCACGGTCGACGAGGACGCCTTTCGCGCCCGGGTGCGGGCCGCGGTCGATGACGTCGCCGCAGGCGCGGAGCACGAGGACACCGTCGTGGTGTTCAGCCACGGCGGCGTGATCAACGTCGTGCTGCACGAGATCCTTGGAACCGAGCGGGTGTTGTCGTTTCCGATCGACTACGTCTCGGTAACGCGGCTGCTGTTCTCCCGGTCCGGTCAAGCGAGCGTGGTGACGGTCAACGGCACCGAGCATGTGTGGGACCTGCTGCCGCGCAACCAACGCCAGCCGACGCCCGACGACGATGCGGCCGAAACGGCTGCTGAGGAGTCGGGCAAATCAGTGGTAAGTAGGTCCGGTGACCCTCGACGGCCTTGACCTTTCCGCGCTGGACAAATATCTACGTTCGGCGGGCGTCGGCCGGGACGGGGAGCTGCGGGCGCAGCTGATCTCCGGCGGCCGCTCCAACCTGACCTTCCTGGTCGCCGACGATTCATCGAAGTGGGTGCTGCGGCGCCCGCCGTTGCACGGGTTGACGCCGTCGGCGCACGACATGGCGCGTGAGTACAAAGTGGTGGCGGCGCTGGCCGACACCGCGGTTCCGGTCGCCCGCGCGGTGGCACTGTGCGACGACGACGCGGTGCTCGGTGCGCCGTTCCAAATGGTCGAATACGTTGGCGGGCAAGTGGTCCGCACCCGCACCGAGCTCGAGGCGTTGGGCGACGAGCAGGTCATCGAAGGCTGCGTCGACGCGCTGATCCGGGTGCTGGCAGACCTGCATGCGGTCGACCCGGCTGCGGTGGGACTCGCCGATTTCGGCAAACCGAACGGGTATCTAGAACGCCAGGTTCGCCGCTGGGGCTCGCAGTGGGAACTGGTGCGCTCGTCCGATGACGACCGCGACGCCGACGTCGCGCGACTGCACGCGGCGTTGCAGGAAGCGGTGCCGCAGCAGAGCCGAACGTCGATAGTGCACGGCGACTATCGCATCGACAACACGATCCTGGACGCAGTCGACCCGTCACGGGTGCGCGCCGTCGTGGACTGGGAGCTGTCCACGCTGGGCGATCCACTCAGCGACGCGGCGCTGATGTGCGTGTACCGCGATCCGTCGCTGGACCTGATCATCAATGCACACGCTGCCTGGACGTCGCCGCAACTGCCGGTCGCCGACGAGCTCGCACACCGCTACTCGGTGATTGCCGGACAGCCGTTGGCGCACTGGAACTTCTACATGGCGCTGGCGTACTTCAAGCTGGCCATCATCGCGGCAGGCATCGATTTCCGCAGGCGGATGTCGGGTGGCGCCGACGACGTCGACGCATCCGACCGCGTCGGCGAAACCGTCGCGCCGTTGATCGCCCGTGGGCTGACCGAGCTGCGGACAGCGTGATTGCTTATCGGCCTGCGGCGAGGTTCTTCTTGGCCGCACGTCGCAACTGGTAGATGCGCGCTGTGCCGGCGAGCACGGTGATGAGCCCGCCGCCTATCGCCGCCAGCAGAATGGCCACCCCCTCCTGCAGGCTCCAGTGCCAACCGAGGAAGTGGAACTGGGCCGAATTGGGGTTTTGGATGATGAAGATCAACAGCACGATCAGAATCAGGAAGCCCGCCGTCAGCGACGTCCACAGGCTGGCGGCGCGGGTGAACTTCACCGCCGATTCCGGCGGCGCGCCGTCGTCTTGGGCCGGCGGGGGAACGGGTTGATCGGGCGATACAGGTGAATCGCTACTCATAGGTTTCCATCTTGCCCTTTGTCGCACGGAATGAAACGAAACGGGGCCGGAAACCTCGCCGCACTCTCAAACGGGGCGCCGCCGCAAGATACTGTCGATTGCTATGAGCAGGCTGCGATGGCGCGGATACCGCGCGGCGGCGTGGCTCGCGAGCTTGTGTGTTGTTCTGGCGGCCTGCGGCAGCTCCAATCCGCTGGGCGGGGCGTCAGGCGATTTGAACTCGATCGTGGTCGGATCTGCCAGCTTCCCGGAATCCAAAATCGTCGCGGAAATCTATGCACAAGCGTTGCAGACCAACGGTTTCAGTGTCGGCCGCCGCATGGGAATCGGCAGCCGAGAAGCGTATATCCCTGCGCTGAAGGACCATTCGATCGATCTGGTGCCCGAATACATCGGCAACCTGCTGCTGTACTTCGAGTCGAAGGCGACAGTGACGATGCTCGATGCCGTCGAATTGGAGCTCTACAAACAGCTGCCCGGCGACTTGTCGATTCTGACCCCGTCACCTGCGGCGGACACCGACACCGTCACCGTCACCGCCGCCACCGCGGCCAAATGGAACCTCAAGACCATCGCAGATCTGGCCGCACATTCTCCCGAGGTCAAATTCGCCGCGCCCTCGGACTTTCAATCCCGGTCGTCGGGTCTGGTTGGGTTGCGGGCGAGATACGGGCTCGACATCGCGCCCGGGAACTTCGTCGCGATCAGCGACGACGGCGGCGCGGTCACTGTTCGTGCGCTGGTCCGCGGCACGGTCAACGCCGCCAACATCTTCAGCACTTCACCGGCGATCATGCAGAACCATCTGGTTGTGCTCGACGACCCGGAATGCAATTTCCTGGCCGGCAACATTGTCCCGCTGGTGAATTCGCAGAAGAAATCCGATCGGCTCAAAGGCGTGCTGGACGCGGTGTCGGCCAAGATGACCAGCCACGGCCTGGCCGAGCTCAACGCCTCTGTATCCGGGAACTCTGGCATCGACCCCGACCAGGCAGCTCGAAACTGGTTGCGGGATAATGGCTTCGACCATCCGATCAAAAGCTGACAGTTGATCAGCTTCGAGAATGTTTCCAAGGTTTACGCCGACGGCACCGTCGCCGTCGATGACCTGAGCCTGGAAGTGCCCGAGGGCTCGCTGACCGTTTTTGTCGGGCCCTCCGGCTGCGGCAAAACCACGTCGATGCGGATGATCAATCGGATGGTCGAGCCGACATCGGGCACCGTCAAGGTCGACGGCGCCGACGTCGCGCGTGTCGACCCGGTGCAGCTGCGGCTCGGCATCGGCTACGTGATCCAGGGCGCAGGCCTGATGCCGCACCAGCGGGTGATCGACAACGTGGCGACGGTGCCGGTCCTGAAAGGACAATCTCGGCGGGCCGCGCGCACGGCCGCCTACGACGTGTTAGAGCGGGTGGGTTTGAATGCCAAGCTGGCCAGCCGGTATCCCGCGCAGCTCTCCGGCGGCGAGCAGCAGCGCGTCGGGGTAGCCCGGGCGCTCGCCGCCGATCCGCCGATTATGTTGATGGACGAACCATTTTCGGCTGTAGACCCGATAGTCCGCCTCGAGCTGCAGCGCGAAATACTGCGGCTACAAGCCGAATTGCACAAGACGATCGTGTTCGTTACGCACGACATCGATGAGGCTGTCCGGCTCGCCGACCGCGTTGCGGTGTTCGGTCCGGGTGGGTCGCTGCAGCAGTACGAGGGGCCCGCGCGGCTGTTGTCGCGGCCGGCCAATGATTTCGTGTCGAGGATGATCGGTCTCGGTCGTGGCTATCGGTGGCTGCAGTTCTTGGACGCGGCGCAACTGCCAGTGCACGACATCGATCGGATCGCCGAATCCGCGATTTCAGACGCCCAACTTCGCGACGGCTGGACATTGGTGGTGAAAGCCGATGGCGCACCGTTGGGCTGGATCGACGCGAACGGCGCACGTCAGCACCGCGGCGGGGCGTCGCTGCGTGACAGCGTGACGTCGGTCGGCTCGCTATTCCGCCCGGGCGGCAACCTCAGCCAGGCACTGGATGCCGCGTTGTCGTCGCCGGCAGCGATAGGGGTAGCCGTCGACAAGGGGGGCAAGGTCATCGGGGGAGTCCGGGCCGGCGATGTGCTGGCCGTGTTGGAATCCCAACCGCGGGACTAGGCGTGCACTACCTGCTCACTCATCTCCCGGCGGCGTGGATGCTGACGGCGATTCACCTGCGGCTGTCGCTGGTGCCGGTTTTGGCCGGGCTGGCGATTGCGCTGCCGTGGGGGGTGCTGGTGCGTCGCAGGGCCGCGTTGCGACGACTGACCACACTCACCGCCAGCGTGGTCTTCACCATTCCGTCGCTGGCGCTGTTCGTTGTGTTGCCGCTGATCATTCCGACCCGGATTCTCGACGAGGCCAATGTCATTGTCGCGCTGACGCTTTACACCACGGCGCTGATGGTCCGGTCGGTTTTCGAGGCGCTCGACGCGGTGCCGGCACAAGTGCGCGACGCTGCCAGCGCGATCGGTTACCGGCCGATCATGCGACTGATCAAAGTTGAACTGCCACTGTCGATTCCGGTGCTGGTTGCCGAGCTGCGAGTGGTCGTGGTGACCAACATCTCGATGGTCTCGGTGGGCGCGGTGATTGGCATCGGCGGCTTGGGCACCTGGTTCACCGAGGGCTACCAGGCGAACAAGAGCGACCAGATCGTCGCGGGAATCATCGCCATCCTGGTGGTCGCGCTTGTCGTCGACATACTGATCATGCTGGCCGGGCGGATCGCGACGCCGTGGAACCGAACATCGCGGCCCGGCCGACGGTTGCCGACGGCTCCGGTGGTGGGGGGCGCGCGATGACCTTCATCGAACAGGCGGTGTCGTATCTGTTCACCGCGAGCAACTGGTTCGGCCCGGTGGGTCTGGCGGCGCGCACCTTGGAGCACCTGGAGTACACCGCGGCCGCGGTAGCAGTTTCGGCGCTGATCGCGATCCCGGTCGGCATGCTCGTCGGGCACACCGGCCGTGGCGCCCTGGTGGTGGTGAGCATGGTCAACGCGTTACGCGCGCTGCCGACCCTGGGTGTGTTGCTGTTGGCCGTATTGCTGTGGGGCTTGGGCCTGGTGCCGCCGATCGTGGCGCTGATGCTGCTGGGCATCCCGTCGTTGCTGGCCGGCACGTATGCGGGCATTGCCGCGGTGGATCACACCGTGGTCGACGCCGCCCGCGCGATGGGCATGGGCGAGCTGCGGGTGCTGTTGCGGGTCGAGGTGCCCAACGCGCTGCCGCTGATACTTGGCGGGCTGCGCACCGCGACGTTGCAGGTGGTCGCCACCGCGACGGTGGCCGCCTATGCCAGCTTGGGCGGGCTGGGCCGATATTTGATCGACGGCATCAACGTGCGCCAATTCCATATCGCTCTGGTCGGTGCGTTGATGGTGGCTGCGCTGGCGCTGATCCTTGACGCCGCGCTGGCATTCGCGATCTGGGCCTCGGCGCCCGGTACCGGTCGGCTGAGACGTAGACCACCGAATGGCGCGGGCGTGACCGACCGCGCCTCGATATCGCCGGGGCCGTCGCTTAACGTAGACGCGTGAGCCCAGCCCCCACGGAAGCGACGTCGAGCTCCTGGTCGACGATTCTGACCTGGCGCGCGCACGATGCCAGGCGGATGGAATCGGTACGGGTGCAGTTGTCCGGCAAGCGATTAAAGGCCAACGGGCGCATCGTGGCCGCGGCCTCCGAGACCAATCCGGCGTTCGCGGCCTACTACGATCTGCAAACCGACGAGACCGGCGCGACCAAGCGACTTGGCATGACGGTCACGCTCGCCGAGCGGGAGCGTCAGCTCGCGATCGCCCGGGACGAGGAGAACATGTGGCTGGTCACCGACCATCAGGGCGAGTCTCGGGCAGGCTTCGACGGCGCCCTTGACGTCGATCTGGTCTTCAGCCCGTTCTTCAACGCGTTGCCGATTCGTCGCCGCGGTTTGATCGAGCGAGCGGACTCGATCACCGTGCCGACGATCTACGTGAGACTGCCCGAAATGTCGGTGACCTCAGCAATGGTCAGCTACAGCAGTCCAGCCCCGGGAAGTGCCGAAGGGATCAAGGTGCACTCGCCGGTATCCGAGGTAACGCTGACCGTCGACGCTGACGGGTTCATTGTGGATTACCCAGGCTTGGCAGAGCGGATCTGATCACCCCGCCGGCGCGACCCGCGGCGGCCAACTCCTCACGCCACTTCTCCGCGCCGATGAACACAGTGACAATTTCCGGCCGCGAGAAGCTGTCATAGCGGGTACGCGCGGCATGCCCGGCCTCGACGAGCTCGGCGACGGAGTTGTTGTGCGCCAATGACTCTCGCGCATCGGTGAGCAATTCGATCGCCCGGTCCACCGCCGGCAGCAGTTGGCCCGCGTTGGCTTCGCACATCGCCCGCACCAGATCCGGTGCGCTGCCCGCCACCCGCGTGCCATCCCGGAACGACCCTGCGGCCAGTGCGAACGCCAGCGGAACCTCCGAAGCGGTGACGGCCAGTGCTTCGGCGAGCAGGTGCGGCAAATGTGAGATCGCGGCTGCGGCCGCGTCGTGTTCGTCGGATTTGGCCGGCACCACCACCGACCCGCAGTCCAGCGCCAGCTCCACCACCATCGACCAGATTGTCGGGTCGACGTGATCGTCCACGCTCATCACCCACGGCGCACCGGTGAAGAGCCGGGCATGGCCGGCGGCCCAACCCGAGTGCGCCGTACCCGTCATCGGGTGCCCGCCGACGAAGCGCTGCCGCAAACCGGCCGCGGTCACCTCATCGAGCACCGCGCTCTTGACGCTGGTCACGTCGGTGAGCGGACAGTCGGGGGCCCACTCTTTGATATGGCCGAGCAGGATGGGCAACCCCGGCATCGGCACCGCGAGAACGATCAGCGCGCCGATATCGGCGGCGCGGGTCAGCGCTTCGGTGATATCGGTGGTGGCGTCAAAGCCATCGAACCGGGCCGCCTGTGCCCCTTCGACCGAGCGGTTATAGCCGAAGGCCTCGCGGCCGGCCGCCGTCGCGGCACGCAGTAACGATCCCCCGATCAGTCCCAGGCCGAGCACGCACACCGGTGTTTTCGCCACCCCACAAGGTTGGCACATTTACCTGGGAGAGCTGACGCCTGATAGGCGGCCGCCGCGACCCTGATCTGCTGGTGATGTGCTGGTCAATGGGCCTCAGCGGGACTAGCGTAGGCGGCCATGGGAGCACAGCGGGCTTCCGCGCAGGCTGACACGCCGGACGGATTCGGCGTGGCGGTTGTGCGCGAGGACGGTAAATGGCGCTGTTCTGCCATGCGTTCCAAGGTCCTGACCAGCCTGAGTGATGCGGAAACCGAACTGCGGGAGTTGCGCAGCGCCGGCGCGGTTTTCGGGCTGCTCGACATCGACGACGAGTTCTTCGTGATCGTGCGGCCGGCGCCGTCGGGAACCCGTTTGTTGCTGTCCGACGCGACCGCGGCACTGGACTACGACATCGCCGCTGAAGTGCTGGACAACCTGGACGCCGACATCGATCCGGAGGATCTAGAGGACGCCGAGCCGTTCGAGGAGGGCGATCTCGGATTGCTCTCGGATGTCGGGCTGCCCGAGGCGGTGCTGGGCGTCATTCTTGATGAGACCGACCTCTACGCCGACGAGCAGCTGGGCCGCATCGCGCGGGAGATGGGCTTTGCCGAAGAATTGTCGGCGGTGCTCGACCGCCTCGGTCGGTGATCGCAACACCGAACGGTGAGCTCCGACGAAGACCTGATGCGTGCCGCGCTGGCGGTCGCCGCTACCGCGGGCCCACGTGACGTGCCAGTCGGCGCGGTGGTCCTCGGCGCGGACGGAACCGAGCTGGCCCGTGCGGTCAATGCGCGTGAGGCACTGGGCGATCCGACCGCGCACGCCGAGATCCTGGCCATCCGGGCTGCCGCCGCGGTACTCGGCGACGGGTGGCGGCTGCCCGGAGCGACGCTGGCGGTCACCGTTGAGCCGTGCACAATGTGCGCCGGCGCGTTGGTGATGGCGCGGGTCGACCGTCTGGTGTTCGGGGCCTGGGAGCCCAAGACCGGAGCGGTCGGCTCGCTATGGGACGTGGTCCGCGACCGGCGGCTCAACCATCGCCCGGCCGTCCGCGGCGGAGTGTTGGCCGACGACTGCGCCGCGCTGCTTGAGGCGTTCTTCGCTCGCCAGCGATTGGGCTGAGCCGCGCAGCGTTGGGTAAGCTCTCCGGCGGTGGCGTGTCCGAGCGGCCTAAGGAGCACGCCTCGAAAGCGTGTGACGGCAAACACCGTCCGAGGGTTCAAATCCCTCCGCCACCGCCAGCATCACCGCAGCTCAAAGGTCACTGCCACCGCGTCCACGTTACTTCCAGAATGCGTTCATGGGTGGGGCGTACATGTCGTTGGGTGTGAGCGGGGCCAGACGCAAGGCGTCTTCAATAGTGGCCATCAGGCTGTACTGGTTGTAGTAGGCGTCGGTGGTGAAGTGGCCGGGTTGCATCCCCCCAGCCGTTATGGCGTCCTGGTTCGGGATCACAATCATCGGAACGTTGTTGCCTTCGTTACCGAAGCCCAGTGACAGGTTGTTGTTGTCCTCGTCCCAGGTGATGATGATCGCATCCTTCGCGTTCGGGTCCGTCCACGTTGGCGAGTTTTCAATGGCGGACACCTCTTGCTGGACGAACTGGTCGCCGGCCGCGACGTTGTACTTATGGTCCGTGAACTGGGTGATAAGGAATTGGGCGAGGCCCGAAGGAGTGTCGATAGGGCCTTCCATGTTGTTGGCCTCGTTAGCAGCGATCCAGGTGAACTCCGGGAAGTTGCTCGGGTCCTTGAGATCGGTGGACAACTGATCCAGCGGGAGCAAATGATCCTTCAGGTATTCGGGGGAGTTGTCGTAGACGGAGTTGAACTGGGCGAAGGGTAGTTGGTCGACGTTGTAG
>NZ_JBATXN010000437.1:0-5948 GCF_049673265.1 Mycobacterium sp.
TCGGGTAAGTCCACGATCGGGCGACGGTTGGCCAAGGCACTCGACGTCACGATGCTCGACACCGACGTGGCAATCGAGCAGCAGACCGGACGGCGCATCGCCGACGTCTTCGCCACCGATGGCGAGAAGGAGTTCCGTCGCATCGAAGAAGACGTGGTGCGCGCGGCGCTGGCCGAGCATGACGGCGTGCTGTCGCTGGGGGGCGGCGCGGTCACCAGTCCCGGGGTGCGCACTGCGCTAACCGGTCACACCGTGGTGTTCTTGGAGATCAGCGCCGCCGAAGGGGTGCGGCGCACCGGCGGCAACACCGTGCGGCCGTTGCTGGCGGCGAAAGACGAGGCCGAGAAGTACTCGAAATTCAAAGCGCTGATGTCGCAGCGCATCCCGCTGTACCGGCAAGTCGCCACCATCCGGGTCAACACCAACCGGCGCAATCCCGGAGCCGTCGTGCGTTACATCGTGGCGCGCCTGCAAGACCCGCAAGGCTGCGGACCCGGGCGCGGCCGTCGCCGGGCGCCATGGCGTCGTGCGCCGTCCTCGCTGACCCCAACCACGCCCGAGTCCCTCACCGGGCCACCGCCTACTCCCGCCACGCCGGCGGCGTTGGCCGCAGCCCGTCGTCGCGCTGAGGCGGGCAAATGACTCTGTCTGATGGTCCGGTTCCTCCTCATCGTGCTGCCCCCTCTGCATCGTCACCGGACGACCCCGACATACCGGTCACCGTTGAGGTGGCCGTCGACCCGCCGTATCCGGTCGTGATCGGCAGTGGTCTGCTGGGCGAGCTCGACAACCTGCTTGCCGGGCGGAACCGAGTCGCCGTTGTGCATCAGCCGGTGCTAACCCAGACCGCCGAGGAGATCCGGACTCGGTTGGTGGCCACGGGGATTGACGCGCATCGCATCGAAATCCCAGACGCCGAAGCAGGTAAGGGCTTGCCGGTCGTCGGGTTCATTTGGGAAGTGCTGGGCCGCATCGGGATTGGCCGCAAGGACGCATTGGTCAGCCTGGGCGGCGGGGCCGCCACCGACGTCGCGGGTTTTGCCGCGGCGACCTGGCTGCGGGGTGTGTCGATCGTGCATGTGCCCACCACGTTGCTCGGCATGGTCGACGCGGCGGTCGGCGGCAAGACCGGTATCAACACCGAGGCCGGTAAGAACTTGGTCGGGGCGTTTCACCAGCCGATCGGTGTGCTGGTCGACCTGGCGACCCTGCAGACGTTGCCGCCCAACGAAATCGCGGCCGGCATGGCCGAAGTCGTCAAGGCCGGTTTCATCGCCGACCCGGTGATTTTGGATCGGATCGAGGCCGACCCGCGGGCGGCGTTGGACCCGTCGGGTGACGTGCTGCCGGAGCTGATCCGGCGGGCGATCGCCGTCAAGGCCGAGGTCGTCGCCGCCGACGAGAAGGAGTCGCAGCTGCGGGAAATCCTCAACTACGGCCATACCCTGGGCCACGCGATCGAGCGCCGGGAACGCTACCAATGGCGCCATGGCGCAGCGGTTTCGGTGGGTTTGGTGTTCGCTGCCGAGCTGGGCCGGCTGGCCGGGCGGCTCGATGACGCCACCGCCGATCGCCACCGCAGCGTCCTGGACTCGCTGGGTTTGCCGGTCGGCTACGACGCCGACGCCTTGCCGGAACTCGTGGAGTACATGGCCGGCGACAAGAAAACCCGGTCAGGGGTGCTGCGGTTCGTAGTTCTCGACGGGCTGGCCAAGCCGGGCCGGTTAGAGGGCCCGGATCCGGCGCTGCTGGCAGCGGCATATGCGGAGGTGGGGGGCCGATGAACATCAACGTGATCAACGGGCCCAACCTCGGCCGACTGGGCCGCCGGGAGCCGGAGGTCTACGGCGACACCACCCACGACGACCTTGTCGCCATGATCGAAGGCGAGGCCGCCGAGCTGGGGCTGAAAGTCGTTGTGCGGCAAAGCGACAGCGAGGCTCAGCTACTCGATTGGATTCACTTGGCCGCCGACGCCGGAGAACCGGTGATCCTCAACGCCGGCGGGTTGACGCACACGTCGGTGGCGCTGCGGGACGCCTGCACGGAGCTGAGCGCGCCGCTGATCGAGGTGCATATCTCCAATGTGTATGCGCGCGAGGACTTTCGGCACCACTCATACTTGAGCCCGATCGCCACCGGGGTCATCGCCGGGCTCGGCGTACAGGGCTATCTGCTGGCCCTGCGTTATCTGGCCAGCGTCTCCCGCTAGCCTTCGTCCCGCTTGGTCGTCGGCTCGGTGCGCTCGGTGTCGCTTTCAGTGATCTCGGTACCGTGCGGCTTGGTGACCTCGGTGGTCGTGTCCTCGCTGTGGCCCGGGCGGATGGCCTCGGTTGTCTCTTCGGATTCCTCGCTGTAAGCCTGCGGCGCCCCGTGTCCCTCACGCTCGGCCGTTGCCACCGCCGACTGCTGCTCCTGGGGCAACGCCCTGCCCTCCGCGGTGCCGGCCTCATCGGAGCGGACCGCAGCGAAAACGTCGGTGTCGGCTCGATCTTCCTCACGGCCGCCTTGCGGGTTGTAGGCACCCTTGCGGTCAATCAGGTAGCGGCCAAGCGTCACGCCGCTGATCCCGCCCAGAAAAACCAGCAACGCGGTGAAGGCCGCGAACACGGTGAGCTCGTTGATCAGCCCACCGACGTACAGCGCCTTGTAGAACATCCCGATCACCCACGTCACCGCGCCGCTGAGCAGCCCGGCCACCAGGCCGCCGAGCAGCCACACCATCGCCAGATCGGAACGGCGGTCCGGGTCCGGGTTAGCGGCGGCGTCGGCGCGGCCGTCCCTGACCCCCCAAAAGACCACGCCGGCCAGGAACAGGATCAGCAGCACGATGCTGATCAGCCCGGCCTGCGTCTGCATCACCTGGATCAGCGATCCCTGAAACAGGCGTACGACGACCATCGCAGCGCCGAAGACCAGGCCGCGCAGCATCCAGTTAGTCATGGGGCCACAGCGTAGCGAGTACCGTCAGCGTGCGTGACACATTCCCAGCGGCGAGCCGCGCTCGGGGCGCGACTTCGTGCGGCCGAATTGGATGCGATGCTGGTCAGCGACCTGATCAACATGCGCTACCTGTCCGGTTTCACCGGATCCAATGCGGCGCTGCTGGTATTTGCCGACGACCGCCCGCCGGTGTTGGCCACCGACGGCCGCTACCGCACTCAGGCCGCCCAGCAGGCACCTGACTTGGAGGTGGCCATCGAGCGGGCCTGCGGGCGTCACCTGGCCGGGCGGGCCGCGTCCGCGGGCGTGCAGCGGCTGGGTTTCGAGAGCCATGTGGTGACCGTGGACGGCTTCGACGCGCTGGCCGACGAACTAGCGCAGGCCGGAACCGAGTTGGTGCGCGCCTCGCAGACGGTGGAGGCGCTTCGCGAAGTCAAGGACGCCGGCGAGGTGGCGCTGTTGCGGTTGGCCTGCGAGGCCGCCGATGCCGCGTTGACGGACTTGGTGGCACGCGGCGGGTTGCGGCCCGGCCGGACCGAACGCGAGGTGGGCCGCGAGCTGGAGGCCTTGATGCTCGACCATGGCGCCGACGGCGTCTCGTTCGAGACGATCGTGGCGAGCGGTGCGAATTCGGCGATCCCGCATCACCGGCCCACCGATGCAGTGCTGGCCGCCGGCGACTTCGTCAAGATCGACTTCGGTGCCCTGGTCGGCGGCTATCACTCGGATATGACCCGGACGTTTGTGCTTGGCAAGGCCGCCGATTGGCAACGCGAGATCTACGACCTGGTTAGCGCCGCACAACGAGCCGGTCGCGATGCCTTGCATGCCGGCGCGGAGCTGGCCGACATAGATGCAGCATCGCGCCGCGTCATTATCGACGCCGGGCACGGCGAGCGCTTCGGGCATGGCCTCGGCCATGGGGTAGGGCTGCAGATCCATGAAGCGCCAGGGATCAACGCCTCGGCCGCCGGTACACTACTGGCGGGCTCCGTGGTGACCGTGGAGCCCGGCGTCTATTTACCCGACCGTGGCGGCGTCCGCATCGAGGACACGCTGGTCGTGGCAGACACGGGCCAGGCTCATGGACACACACCGGAGTTACTCACCCAGTTCCCCAAGGAACTGGCGATCGTGTAGGAGATTCAGCGACTGTGGCAAGTACTGCCGATTTCAAGAACGGACTGGTGCTGGTGATCGACGGCCAGCTATGGCAAATCGTCGAATTCCAGCACGTCAAACCCGGCAAGGGACCGGCGTTCGTGCGGACCAAGCTGAAGAACGTGATCTCGGGCAAGGTGGTGGACAAGACCTACAACGCGGGCGTCAAGGTGGAAACCGCCACCGTGGACCGGCGTGACACGACTTACCTCTACCGCGACGGGTCCGATTTTGTGTTCATGGACAGCCAGGACTACGAGCAGCACCCGTTGCCGGAGTCACTTGTTGGCGGTGCGTCGCGGTTTTTGCTGGAGGGGATGCCGGTGCAGGTGGCCTTCCACGACGGGGCGCCGCTGTACCTGGAGCTGCCGGTGACCGTCGAGCTCGAAGTCACGCACACCGAGCCGGGTCTGCAGGGCGACCGATCCAGCGCCGGCACCAAACCGGCGACGCTGGAAACCGGGGCGCAGATCAACGTCCCGTTGTTCGTCAACACCGGCGACAAGCTCAAGGTCGACTCCCGCGACGGTAGCTACCTGGGCCGTGCCTGACGAGCCGGCGAGGCCTGTTAAAGGACGCCACCAGGCCCGTAAGCGTGCGGTCGACTTGTTGTTCGAAGCCGAAGCCCGCGGGGTGACACCGGCCGAGGCGGCTGACGCCCGCACCGCATTGGCGCAGACGAAGCCCGATATTGCGCCGCTGCACCCCTACACCGCGACGGTGGCCCGCGGTGTCACCGAGCACGCGGCACACATCGACGATTTGATCGCCTCGCATTTGCAGGGCTGGACCTTGGACCGACTGCCCGCGGTGGACCGGGCCATCCTGCGGGTGGCCGTGTGGGAGCTGCTGCATGCCGACGACGTGCCGGCCCCGGTCGCTGTCGACGAGGCGGTCGAGCTGGCCAAGGGACTGTCCACCGACGATTCCCCGGGCTTCGTCAACGGGGTGCTGGGTCAAGTAATGCTGGTGACACCGCAGATCCGGGCGGCCTCGCAGGCGGTCCGAGAAGCGGTTCGCGAACACAGGTCATGACTCGGCTGGAGTTGCGGGTCGTCATTGCCGCCGTGCTCGCGGCGACGGTGGTGCTGGGCGCGGTGCTGTGCGCGGCCTACGGGCAGGCGGCGATCGCGGCGGCGCTGGCGATCTATGGGTTGGGCGTCGGGGCATGGCTCTATCACGCGATCGAGCGCCTTCTGCTGGCCCGTCGCATCGACACGGTTCGCTCCGCCGCCACGCCATTCCGGCCGTTACTGCCGGTGATGGCCGCGATCATGGCGCTGACGCAGGCCGTGGTGCGATCACTGTCCGACGTCACCGAGGCGGCGCCTAAGCGCTGGGACCTTCCGGTTCGGCGGTGGATGGAGATCACTCGCGGCGACCGCAGGATCAACGACGCCGACGACGAATTCGAGGACGACTAATCCGCCCAACGTGCACTCATGGCGACTTTTGGGCGGATTCTCCGCCCTGAGTGCACGTTGGGCGAGATGTCAGTCGGTGGCGGCACACTTCGGCCATGGGGCAACCGTTCATAGGCAGTGAAGCGGTGGCTTGTGGTCGGCTGACTAGGCACGCACTGCGAAGCCGGTACGTCGCTGTTCATCCTGACATCTACGTCGCTGGCGACGTCGAGCTCGACGCGGTCGCTCGCGCACGCGCCGCCTGGCTATGGTCGCGGCGACGTGGGATCGTCGCGGGCCGTTCGGCGTCCGCACTGCACGGCGCCAAGTGGGTCGACAATCGAGCGCCGGCCGAATTGCTGCTTGACTATCGACGTCCGCCGAAAGGCAGTCGCACCTGGGCGGATTGCTTCGACGAGGATGACGTCCAGCTGATTGCCG
>NZ_JBATXN010000438.1:0-5805 GCF_049673265.1 Mycobacterium sp.
GCGGCCAGCGAGGTCGGAGCCTGCGGGATGTTGGCGGCCTCTTCCGGCGGCAGCTCGTAGAGGTCCTTGTCGACCGGTGTCTGCGGCTCGATCTTGTTCTTGATGCCGTCCAGACCCGCCATCAGCATGGCCGAGAACGCCAGATACGGGTTGCCTGACGAGTCGGGGCAGCGGAACTCCAACCGCTTGGCCTTCGGGTTGCTGCCGGTGATCGGGATCCGCACGCAAGCCGACCGGTTGCGCTGGCTGTAAACCAGGTTGATTGGGGCCTCGAAGCCGGGCACCAACCGCTTGTAGGAGTTCACCGTCGGGTTGGTGAACGCCAGCAGCGACGGCGCGTGGTGCAGCAGGCCACCGATGTAGTGGCGGGCGGTGTCCGAGAGACCGGCATAGCCCGTCTCGTCGTACATCAGCGGGCTGCCCTCTTTCCACAACGACTGGTGGCAGTGCATGCCGGAGCCGTTGTCGCCGAACAGCGGCTTGGGCATGAACGTGACGGTCTTACCCTCGGCCCACGCGGTGTTCTTGACGATGTACTTGTAGAGCTGCAGGTCGTCGGCTGCGTGCAGCAGCGTATTGAACTTGTAGTTGATCTCGGCCTGTCCGCCGGTGCCCACCTCGTGGTGGCCCTTCTCCAGGCTGAAGCCGGCCGTGATCAGGTTCTGCAGCATCTTGTCGCGCAGGTCGACGTAGTGGTCGACCGGCGCAACCGGGAAGTAGCCACCTTTGGGCCGGACCTTGTAACCGCGGTTGGGAGTCCCGTCGGCCTCGGTCGGCTCACCGGTGTTCCACCAACCCGAGATCGCGTCGACCTCGTAGAACGAGCTGTTGGTCGTCGAGTCGAACGAGACCGAGTCGAAGATGTAGAACTCGGCCTCGGGACCGAAGTACGCGGTGTCGGCGATGCCGGTGCTCTTTAGGTAGTTCTCTGCCTTGCGGGCGACGTTGCGCGGGTCCCGTGAGTACGGCTCGAGAGTGAACGGGTCGTGCACGAAGAAATTGAGGTTCAGCGTCTTGGCTGCGCGGAAAAGGTCGATCTGCGCGGTGTCGGGGTCGGGCAGCAGCAGCATGTCGGATTCGTGGATCGCCTGGAAGCCGCGAATCGAGGAGCCGTCGAAGGCGATCCCCTCCTCGAAGGTGCTCGTGTCGAAGAACGAAATCGGAATCGTGAAGTGCTGCATGATGCCGGGCAGGTCACAGAACCGGACGTCAACGAATTCGACTTTCTCGTCCTTGGCGAGTTTGAGGATGTCATCGGCCGTTTTTTCGGACACCGAAGCGCTCTCCTTTGCTGCGGGCTTCGAATCTACTGCGGTCATTGAAGCGCTCTCCTTTACGGGCCGTGGCTGGTCGCCCGACCAGACGCTATGGAGGCGAGATTGCCCGAAGGTCAACCCTGCGTTGCGCCGACGTTACGCGACAGCGCGGCTCGCCACGGTGTGTTGGCAGGCCTCACCTTATTGTGGGGTGATGGCCCGCAGCATCGTATCTTGGCTGTCCGGTCCCGGGCCACTCGAGTCCGGGCCGCCGCAGCAATACCCGGGCGAAAGGCTCGGCTTGCCCGAACGTGGAACGGGTTCGTTGGCCCAACTTGGTCGCCGGTTGGCCGCGTTGGTCGTTGACTGGTTGCTCGCTTACGGCCTCGCCGCACTCGGGATGACGCTCGGGCTGATCTCCCCGCGACTGCTGTCGTCGGCGGTTTTGCTCATCTGGTTGGCGCTGGGAGTGCTCGCCGTCCGGTTGTTCGGGTTCACCCCGGGCCAGTTCGCGCTGGGACTTCAGGTGGCGTCCGCCGACGAACGGATACACGTCGGGGTGGGTCGTGCCGTGGTCCGGGGCGTGCTGATTGCGTTCGTCATACCGGCGTTGTTCGTCGACGCCGACGGTCGCGGGTTGCAGGATCGCCTGACCGCCACCGCCGTCGTGCGGCGCTGAGTTGGTCGGCGGCGACCCGCTGCGCCCGGCTTCGCCGCGCTTGCGATCGCCGCTAGCGACGGCGCACCGTGCGCTGGACGCCGCGCATCTTGGCGGTGCCGGGCAGTGGGCCCTTCGGCATCGCGGCCGTCCCAGCTCGGGAACCCAGCGCGCTCAGTCGCGACTCCAACGAGTCCATCTGCTTGGCGTTGATGTTGGCAGGCAGCCGGGTGAGGTGGCGTTCGAGCTTGGCCAGCGGAACCTCACCGTCGCCATTGCCGACGATGACGTCGTAGATCGGGATCTCGCCGACCAGCCGGGCGGTGCGCTTCTTCTCCTGGGCAAGTAGCGGTTTGAGCCGCGCCGGCGACCCCTCGGCCACCAGGATGACCCCGGGCCGGCCGATCACCCGGTGCACGGCGTCGAAATGGCCGGTCGCCGCCACGCCCGGGGTGACGCGCCACTTGCCGCGCAGATTGTCCAGCGCCCAAGCAGCGGCGCCGGTCTGGCCCTCGGCTTTGCGGTAGACCGAGCGCTGCGCGCGCCGACCGAAGATGATGAACGCCACCAAGACGCCGAGCACCACGCCCAGCGGAATCATGGTGAGCATGGTGAACCCGCCGGTCGTCACCCCGACCGCCACCGAAACGCCCACAATCAGCACGAACGCACCGATCATGTACGGGATTAGCCGCTTGTCCTCTTGGCGCTGCATGTTGAACGCTTGCCAGAGTTGCGTGCGGCGCTCTTTGGCGGCTGCTTTGCGGGCCGTTTTCGCTTCGGCCCTGGCGGCCTTGGTCGCCTTGGCATCACGGGGTTTCGCCATTAGTTCAGGATACGGGCGGGCGAGCCTGCACGGCCTGCCGGTAGAGCCGCCCGGCCCGGTATGACGAGCGCACCAGCGGCCCGGCCAGCACCCCGGCGAAGCCCAGTTGGTCGGCGTAGTCCGAATACTCCACAAACTCGTCGGGATGCACCCAGCGCTCGACGGGATGATGGCGCGCCGACGGGCGCAGGTATTGGGTGATCGTGACGATGTCGCACCCGGCGTCATGCAGATCGGTTAGTGCCGTGCGCACCTCCTCGGGCGTCTCGCCCAGCCCGAGAATGAGGTTGCTCTTGGTGACCAGCCCGAATTCCCGCGCCGCGGTGAGCACGCCGAGGCTTCTCCGATAGGAGAAGGCCGGGCGGATTCGCTTAAATACGCGCGGAACGGTTTCGACGTTGTGCGCCAACACTTCCGGCGTCGATTCGAAGACTTCGCGCAGCCGGTCGGGATCGCCGTTGAAATCGGGGATCAACAGCTCGACGCCAGTGGACGGGTTGAGTCTCTTGATCGCGCGCACGGTCTCGGCGTAGAGCCATGCGCCGCCGTCGGGCAGGTCGTCGCGGGCTACCCCGGTGACGGTGGAATACCGCAGGCTCATCGCCTGCACGCTTTCGGCCACCCGTCGTGGTTCGTCGCGGTCCAGGGGGACAGGTTTGCCGGTGTCGATCTGGCAGAAGTCACAACGACGGGTGCACACCTCACCGCCGATAAGAAAGGTGGCTTCGCGGTCTTCCCAACATTCATAGATGTTGGGACACCCGGCCTCCTCGCAGACGGTGTGTAGACCCTCGCGCCGGACCAGGTTTTTCAGCTCGGTGTACTCCGGCCCCATCCGCAGCTGCGTTTTGATCCACGGCGGCTTGCGCTCGATCGGCGTCTGCGCGTTGCGTACCTCCAGACGCAGCAGTTTCCGACCCTCGGGGGTGACGGTCACGAGGTCGATGCTACGCGGACCGGCATCGGGTGCGACCCCACCACCAGCCGGCCGTCCAGGGCGTCGCACACTGCGTCGGCAACCGCGGACCGGACGTCGTCGACGCCGACCCGGCGACCCAGTTCGTTCGATATCGACGTCACGCCGGCGTCCGTGATGCCGCACGGCACAATCCTTTCGAACGCGCCCAGGTCGCAGTCGCAGTTGAGTGCGAACCCGTGCAGCGTCGTCGCCCGCGAGACCCGCACGCCGATGGCGGCGATCTTGCGTGCGGGCATGCCGCCGCCGGCCGGCAACCATACACCGGATCGGCCGTCGACCCGGCCTACCGCCAAACCCAGCCCGGTGCAGACCTCGATCAGCGACTCCTCAATGCGCCGAACGTAATTGACCACATCGAGCGGTTCGGCAAGCGTGATGATCGGATAGCCGACGAGCTGGCCGGGGCCGTGCCAGGTGATCGTGCCGCCACGGTCGGTTTCGATGACCGGCGTACCGTCCGTTGGGAGTTCTTTCGCGGACGTGCGGCGTCCAGCCGTGTAGACGGCCGGATGTTCCAGCAGCAGCAGCGCATCGGTGCCGCCTGCCACCCGCGCGTCGGCCAGCTCACGTTGCAGCTGCCACGCGACCCGGTAGTCGACGCTGCCCAGGTGGCGGACATCGATCGGGGCCGCGCTCGAGCGGATAGAACTCACACGGCAGACGTTACGCGCTCAGGCGACCTCAGGCCTTGAGGTGGCGTACCGCAGTGCCTCGCCAACGGTGTTGTGGTGAAACTCGAAACCCGCGCGTTCGAGCACGGCCGGGATGGCGCGTTGCCCGGTCAGCAGGCCTTCGTCGGCGAACTCGCCCAGCGCGGCGCGCACGGCAAATCCCGGCATCAACAGCGGTGTGGGCCGGTTCACCGCCCGGCCGAGTGCTGTGGTGAATTCCGCGTTGGTGACAGGTGCCGGCCCGGTGATGTTCACCGGCCCGGAGATCCGGCTATCGGAAATCGCGAACTGCAGAGCTCGGACCTGATCCTCGAGGCTGATCCACGACATGTACTGGCGGCCGTTGCCCAGGCGGGCACCAAGTCCCACCGAGAACAGCGGCCGCAACCGACGTAGCGCTCCGCCGGAGGAGGCCAGCACCAATCCGGTGCGGGCCAGCACAACACGGGCGCCGGCGTGCTGGGCAGGCGCGGTGGCCGCTTCCCAGTCTTTACACAATTGGGCCAGGAAACCCGTTCCGGCCGAATCGGTTTCGATGACGACCCGCTCTCTGGTATCACCGTAGAAGCCGACTGCGCTGGCATTGACCAGCACGCCGATGCCGGCCTCAGCGACCGCGGTGGACAACACTTCGGTTGGCGTGATGCGGCTATCGCGCAGGTTTTGTTTGAACGCCCCAGACCATCGTCGTTGTCCGATGTTGATGCCGCACAGATTAACCACGGCGTCGACTCCGCTCAATGCACCAGCGTCGAATTCGCCGCTGTCCGGATCCCAGTGCAGCTCACCGGCATTCGCTGGCGTGCGGCGCACGATCCGCAGCACCCGATGGTCCGCCGTGCGCAGCGCGGTCACCAACGCCGAGCCGATCAGCCCGGATGATCCCGCGATCGCGATGACGGCCTTGGCCACGTTAACTACAGTCCCAGGTCCGCCTCGAACGCGCCTTCTTCGAGCCGATGCTTGATCGTGGTCAGGAACCGCCCTGCGTCGGCGCCGTCGATCAGCCGGTGGTCATATGTCAGCGGCAGGTAGCAGATCGAGCGCACCCCGATCGATTCGTTGCCGGTGTCGTCGACGACGACACGCGGCCGTTTGACGATGGCGCCGGTACCCAGCATCGCGGCCTGTGGCGGCACCAGGATCGGGGTGTCGAACAACGCGCCCTGGCTGCCGATGTTGGTGATCGTGAACGTCCCCCCGGACAGCTCGTCGGGTTTGAGATCTCCCGACCGGGCCCGGCCGGCGATGTCGGCGATCGCGCGCGCCAACCCGGCCAGTGACCGGTCACCGGCGTTGTGGACGACGGGGGAGAGCAGGCCTTGGTCCGTGTCGACGGCGAAGCCGAGATGCTCGGCGTCGTAGTAGGTGATCTCCTTGGTGTCTTCGTTGTAGCTGGCGTTGACGTTCGGGTG
>NZ_JBATXN010000439.1:0-1581 GCF_049673265.1 Mycobacterium sp.
GGGCGGGTGCCGGCTTCGCCGGGGCGACGGCCTTGGGGCCCGGATCGGGCCGGACCGCCGAAGTCGGCCGCATACTGACCGCCAGCGCGACCACCAACGCTGCAGCGGCTACCACGAAGATCGCGACGACGGCGCTGACCACCAGGACCAGCGGCCTGCGGCCACCGTCCTTGGGAATAGCAATAGCGCCGGTGTAACTGCCGGTCGGAAAGCCTCCCTCGCCGACGGCAGCGGTGTAGGCGTCGGCCTCCTCGTCCGGAACTGCGCTGTAGGCCAGCGCTTGCTCTCCGGTTGCCGCGACGTTGGCAACGTCGAAGTAGCCGGGCGCGACGGCGAAGGGATCGATCGCGCCGGTACCGGGATCCTGCGCATAGGCCAGCGCGGCGGTCGACGAGGAGAACAACGGCGCGTTGGCCGATGCCAGGGCGGCCCCGCGGGCCAGCGCTGTCTCCGGCTCCTCGGGCGCATTCACCGTCAGCCCGGTCGCCGCCTCCAACTGCGCCTTGATCGGGGCGATGTCGACGCCCGAGCCGACGACGAACAGGCCATCCGGACGTGTTGCCAGCGTCTCGGCGCCCGAAGCCATCGCGGACAGTTGGGTGATGGGATCGGTACCCGGCGCCAGTGGCTGGCGGCGCACATCAGTGATCGAACCGTCCGAGGTGTTTACGACCGCCAAGGTCGCCGTGTCGGGCTCGACGAACAACAGTCCCGTCTGCGCATAACCGACCGAGTTGCCGACGACTTGCGCCAGGGCCGCAGCGGCCAAAAACGACGACACCAGCATGACGTTTTCGACCTTGCGTGCCGCCAGCGCGTCCTGCAGCGCGGCGGCCTCCACCGGATCCGTCCAGGTCACACCCGTCGAGCGCAATTGGTAGCCGCTCTCGACGGCGCCTTCCTGGGTGCCCAGGATCGCTGAGACCACCTGGTCGGCGGCTCTGACGGTCGGGGCGTCGGCCGTGTTGACGGGGAAGCCCTCTTCGTCGACCGTGACGCCGTCGGCATTTTGGCCCTCAACTAGAACCATGCGGACCGCTGTCGGTGCCATCGACACGCCAAGGACGGTGTCCACTACTCCTCCAATTAGATGGTCGCTCAACTCACGGGGTACCCCGGGAACTGGTCATTACGCCGAGCCAGTGCGTTGCGGATTGCCGAAGTTCCTCAAGTGCTGGCAGGAGCGCGTCGATCACTCCCCCGGTCTTCGCCTCTTCGACCTTACCTACGGCCGCACTTGGCGGCCATCTGATGACTACGCGCCGGAGGTCACCCGCGGCCGTGGCCGAAACCGCCGCCATGTCCGCCCCCGAAACCGTGGCCCCAGCCACCGCCGCCGCCGCCGTGACCCCAGCCACCGCCGCCGTGATCGCCGCCCCACGGGCTTTCCGGCGGACCCAGCAGCGGAGGCGCTATGAGTCGCGGAATGATCGGCGGTATGACCGGTGGCGGTGCCACCGGAGCGGGCGCTGGGACCAGGACTGGCAGTGGCGCGGGCGCCGGAGCAGGACCCGGCACTCGGGCAGGGGCGGGTGCCGGCGCCGGAGCGGCCACCGGAGCCGGTGCAGGCGCAGGTGCAGG
>NZ_JBATXN010000440.1:0-8533 GCF_049673265.1 Mycobacterium sp.
CCCAATACCCGCCGTCGTCAAAGAGATTGGTACCCGGCTGCTCGTTCCACCAGACCGGCGCAGTTCTGCGCAGCTCAGCGAACTCGGCAGCCGGCACCTGGCGTTGCAGCATGTCCGGATCGGTGAAGTCGAAACCGGCTCCGAACGGGCAGGCACTCTGTGTTGTCGTCACGTGCGGTCACCTTCCTGGGTGAGTCGGAGCACACCCTTGTCATGACCATACACCAAGCTGTCAAGTGTATGGCCGCCATACTTCCCGCCACCGCCGCTGCTGGCGCGGCGCGCATCGTCGCCAGGCTAAAGTGACCTTTCGTGCGCGTCCTGGTAATCGGGTCCGGTGCCCGCGAACATGCCTTGCTGCTGGCGCTGCGCGCCGATCCCCAAGTGGAGGCGCTGGCGATCGCACCCGGCAACGCCGGCACCTCGTCAATAGCCGATCAGCACGATGTCAACATCACCTCCGGCGATGACGTCGTTGCGTTGGCCCGCCAGGTTCGGGCTGATCTGGTGGTCATCGGCCCGGAAGTCCCGCTGGTGCTCGGGGTGGCCGACGCGGTGCGTGACGCCGGTATCGCCTGTTTCGGGCCCAGCAAGGCGGCGGCGCAGATTGAAGGCTCCAAAGCCTTCGCCAAAGATGTGATGACCGCTGCAGGTGTCCGTACCGCAGCCAGCGAGATCGTCGATAGCCCAGCACGTTTGGATGCGGCGCTGGACCGTTTCGGACCGGCCGCCGGCGAGCCTGCCTGGGTGGTGAAGGATGACCGGCTGGCCGCCGGAAAGGGTGTGGTGGTCACCC
This sequence comes from Mycobacterium sp., assembly GCF_049673265.1. Lineage (GTDB taxonomy): Bacteria > Actinomycetota > Actinomycetes > Mycobacteriales > Mycobacteriaceae > Mycobacterium. Next base: position 797 of record NZ_JBATXN010000440.1, read on the forward strand.
ACAGCCGTGACACCGCGCGCGCTCACGCCGCGAGCCTGCTGGAGTCCGGACATCCGGTGTTGCTGGAGTCCTACCTCGACGGTCCCGAAGTGTCGCTGTTCTGCCTCGTCGACGGGCAGACTGTGGTGCCATTGCTGGCCGCACAGGACTTCAAGCGAGTCGGTGACGGGGACACCGGCCCCAACACCGGCGGCATGGGCGCCTACGCGCCCGTGCCGTGGCTGCCCGCAGACATCTACCAGACGATGGTCAGTGATATCGTGGAACCCGTTGCGGCCGAACTGGTTCGTCGCGGCAGCCCGTTTTCCGGGCTGCTGTACGCCGGGCTGGCGGTCACGTCCAACGGGCCTGCGGTAATCGAATTCAACTGCCGCTTTGGCGATCCGGAAACGCAGTCGGTTCTTGCATTGCTCGATTCCCCGCTGGGCCAATTGCTGCATGCGACAGCCACCGGCGAGCTGGCCAGTTTCGGTGAGTTGCGTTGGCGCGATGGTACGGCGGTGACGATAGTGCTTGCGGCGGAAAACTATCCGAGCCGGCCGCGGGTCGGTGACGTGATCGTGGGATCGGAGGCCGACGGGGTACTGCATGCCGGAACGGCCCGCCGCGACGACGGCGCGATCGTGTCGTCCGGCGGTCGGGTGCTCTCGGTCGTCGGCACCGGGACAGACCTGGCCGAAGCCCGTTCTGCCGCCTATGACATTCTCAGGTCGATTCGATTGCCCGGCAGCCACTTTCGCACCGACATCGGCTTGGCAGCTGCCGAAGGCAAGATCGTCGGCCCAATCGGTCAATGAGTTGCGGTGCCCTGGGGTCAGTGGGGAAGGCAGCGCGCTGAAGCGGTAGGCGGCGCGAGGTTCAGGCGCCGACTTCCTGCGCGCCCAGGACGCCGAGCAGCTCCAGCTTGCCGTACGACTCCGACGCCGGCGGCGCGCTGAGGATAACCAGCCGCTGGTTCCCGTCTGCGGTGGCCAGGATCTCGCAGTCCAGGCTGATGCTGCCGACGCGCGGATGAATGAACGTTTTGTGATCGTCGGGCGGGACTCCCACCTCATGGCGCTCCCACAGCTGCCGGAATTCATCACTGCGTGACAGCAATTCGCCGACAAGGGTTCGAACATCTGCGTCACCGCGACGGCGCGACCAGGCCGCCCGCAGGGCCGCCACCCGGACTCGAGCCTGGTGATCACGCTCCCCGGGCGGAACCAGCTCGCGAAATCCCGAGCCGAGGAACCACTTCCACGCCATGCTGTCCTGAATTCCGCTGCCCACGTGGTCACCTGTCAGCAGCACCGACAGCCGGTTCTGGGCAAGGAACACTTCGAGGTCGGAGCAAACGAATGCGGCACAGTCGTCAAGCTGATCGAGTACGTGGATCAGCGCCGGCCGCACAAACGTCGACGACGCTGTCCGCTCGGGTGCAGGATGACCGGCGAGCCGGAACAGGTGGTCGCGTTCGTCGAGACTTAGGCGCAGTGTGCGGGCCAGCGCCGCCAGCATGTGCGTCGAGGGCTGCGGACCGCGGCGCTGTTCCAGTCGGGTGTAGTAGTCGACCGACATGCCGGTCAGCTGCGCCACCTCCTCGCGGCGCAGGCCGCGTGCCCGCCGACGGGGCCCAGCAGTCAGCCCGACCGCGGCCGGTGCCAGCGCCTCTCGGCGGCCCCGCAGGAAGTCGGCCAACGCGTCGCGGTCCATTCGGCCATCCTCGCCCACTCGCATCCGGTGTGCCAGGGATCGCCAGTCCCAGGATGCACGGGTCCCTGGTGCCGACCACAGCCGCGGTACAAGCTGAACCCGTGAAGACGAATACCTTGGGAACGCTCGGAAAGACGTCGGCGATCGGCCTCGGCCTCATGGGCATGAGCGATGCGTACGGACCTACCGACCGCGCTGAATGCATCGCTACCATCCATGCCGCACTCGACGCCGGCATCACGCTGCTCGACACCGGTGACTTCTACGGCATGGGCCACAACGAGATGCTGCTGCGCGAGGCCCTCGACGGCCGCGACCGCGAGCAGGTGCAGATCAGCGTCAAGTTCGGTGCCCAGCGCTCACCCGAAGGTGCATTTCTTGGGTTCGACGGGCGCCCGGCGGCGGTGAAGACCTCGCTGGCTTACTCGCTGCGTCGGCTGGGCACCGACTACATCGACGTCTACCGGCCCGCCCGGCTGGACCCGCAGGTCCCGATAGAAGAAACCGTCGGTGCGATCAAGGAGATGATCGATACGGGTTACGTCCGCCATGTCGGGCTGTCCGAAGTCGGCCCCGAGACGATTAGAAGGGCCCAGGCGGTGCATCCGATCAGCGATCTGCAGATTGAGTACTCGTTGATATCCCGCGGCGTCGAAGCCGAAATACTCTCCACTCTGCGCGAATTTGGCATCGGCGTCACCGCTTACGGGGTGCTGTCGCGTGGCTTGATCAGTGGGCACTGGTCGCCCGACAGCGGCGGCCCCGGCGACTTCCGCTCGCATCACCCGCGTTTCAGCGGCGACAACCTCGACCGCAATCTCGGCCTCGTCGAGCGGCTACGCGAGGTGGCGGCAGAACTCGGCATCTCAGTGGCGCAGGTCGCGATCGCCTGGGTGAGAGCCCAGGGTGATGACATCGTGCCGCTGGTAGGCGCGCGCACTCGCAAGCGGCTGGCCGAGGCGCTGGGCGCTGCGGACGTCGAACTGACCGATGATCAGCTTGTCGCAATCGAACTCGCGGTACCCAAGGGCGCCGCTGCCGGTGACCGGTACGACGCCGCGCAAATGGCGATGCTCGACAGCGAGCGCTGACGGCTGATCGATATAACCGGTTCAACGCACCCTTAGAAACCCGCGGCTTGGCCGTCGCGGCGCGGGTCGCTCACCGCAAGATATCCGTCGTCGAGCCGCCAGATCGCCTGGCAGCTGCCGAACTGGTTGTCGTCGTCCGTAGTGACCAACTGGTGACCGCGCCGCTGGAGATCGTCGAGGGTGGACGGCGGAAAGCCGGCCTCGCAGCACACCTGCAAGCCCTGCACCCAGCGAAAGCGCGGGCCGTCGCAGGCCGCCTGCGGATTCTGGCCGTGGTCGACGATGCGGGACACCACTTGTACATGGCCCTGGGGCTGCATCGGCCCGCCCATCACCCCGAAGCTCAGCACCGGCGCGCCGTCCCTACTCAAAAAACCGGGAATGATGGTGTGGTAAGGCCGTTTGCTCGGCCCGACCTGGTTCGGATGTCCCGGTGTCACAACGAAATCCGCGCCGCGGTTTTGCAACGATATCCCGGTGCCCGGTACCACCACGCCGGAGCCGAACCCCATGTAGTTCGACTGGATCATCGACACCATCACTCCCGAGGAGTCGGCGGCGGTGAGATACACGGTGCCCCCGCGCGGGGTCCCGGCGGACATCGGCTTCGCCCGGTCGCGGTCGATCAGCATCGCGCGCTCCCGCAGATAATCCTTGTCCAGCAACCGTTCCGGGCGCACAGCCATGTGGTCGATGTCGGCGACGTAGGCCTGCGCGTCGGCAAAAGCGAGTTTCACCGCTTCGATTTGCAGATGCACGCTGTCGGCGGAATCCACTGGAAACGAGGCCATGTCGAACTCTTCGAGGATGCCCAACGCGATCAACGCGACGATGCCCTGGCCGTTGGGCGGTATCTCGTGGACGGTGTATCCGCGGTAGTCGCCGCCCAACGTCCCGACCCAGTCGGCACGATGTGCGGCGAGGTCGCTGGCCCGCATGGCGCCGCCGTTGGCCGTGGCGTGGGCTTCCATCTTCGTCGCCAATTCGCCGCGATAGAACGCCTCGCCGTCGGTCGCCGCGATCACCTCCAGCGTCGCCGCATGGTCGGGCAGGGTGACCAGTTCGCCGGGCTTCGGCGCCCTACCCTCGCGCATGAACGCCTCGGCGAATCCCGGCTGGGGCCCGAACAAGGGAACCATCGCGGCCCATTGCTGCGCGATCGTCGGCGAAACCAGAAAACCGTTGCGGCCGTAGGAGATCGCCGGCTCGAAGAGCCGCTCAAACGGCAGCTTGCCGAACTTGGCGTGCAGTTCAACCCACCCCGACACCGCGCCGGGCACGGTCACCGAGTTCCACCCCAGCGCGGGTACACCGTTGCCGCCGAAGAATTTTGGCGTCCACGCCGCAGGCGAACGGCCCGACGCGTTCAGTCCGTGCAGTTGTCGACCATCCCACACGATGGCGAAGGCGTCCGACCCGATGCCGTTGGAGACCGGTTCTACCACCGTAAGGGCGATCGCGGTGGCGATGGCCGCGTCGACCGCGCTGCCACCGTCGGCGAGCATTCGAAGACCCGCCTGGGCGGCAAGCGGTTGTGTTGTGCACACAACGTTGCTTGCCAGCACCGGCTTGCGCGGCCAGGCGTACGGCAGGTCCCAATCGAATGGCTGCACCGGTCAATCGCCCTTCCCGAACTTTTCGGCCACAGCTCGGCGGTCCACCGAACCTTTCGCGGTATGCGGAAGCTCGTCGGTCAGCGCGATGCTGGTGGGCACTTCGAAGGCGGCCAGCCGCTCCCGGCAGAACGCGGTGAGTTCGGCAACGGTTGGAGGGGCATCTTGATCGGGCACCACCGCCCCACCGACTGTCTCCCCGTAAAGCTCATCCGGAACACCGAAGACGGCCGCCTCCAACACCTTCGGGTGACCGGCTAGCACGGTTTCGACTCGCTCCGGCGATATCTTCTCTCCGCCTCGGTTGATGAGTTCTTTGATGCGGCCACGCAGCGTCAGCTCTCCGGTCTCCGATAGCGAGCCCAGATCGCCGGTGTGCAGCCATCCGTCGGTGAACGTTTGCTCGGTTGCGCTCGGATTGGCCAGATATCCACGAACCACAGTGGGGCCGCGGACCCAGATTTCTCCGACGGCATCCGGTGGACAGGGGCGGCCGTCGTCGCCGACGATTTGCACGTGCACTCCCGTCGACTGGCCGATAAGGCCGGCTGTCACCGTCTCGTCCTGGCTGGTGGTTGCGATCTGGTGGGTGGCCTCGGTCATGCCATATGCGGACCGCACCGACGCCCCGAACGTCGTCTGCAACGCTTTCGCCGTTTCCGGGTTCAGCGCCGCGCTGCAACTGCGGATGAAGCGCAGCCGGGCCCGTTCCGGATCAGTGTCAGTGCCCTTGCGGCCCAACAGAATCTGGTGAATCGTCGGCACCGCAGTGAACCACGTCGCGCGCGCCGCCCGAACGTCGTCATCGAACGTGTGCGCGGAAAACCGCCCCCCAGCGGGGATCAGCACCGTCCCCCCCGACGCCAGAGTCGCCAGCAGCGCGGCAATCAGCCCATGCCCGTGGAACAGCGGCATCACCGCGACGGTCGCATCGTCGGGCCCGAGCTCATAGCTGGCGACGACGTTGCCGACTGAGGTCGCGACGTTGTGGTGGGTCCACGGAACCATCTTGGGGGCGCCGGTGGTGCCGCCGGTGAACATGATCAGCGCGTCGTCGTCCGGCAGCAGTCCATCCGGTCCGGTGCTCGCCGGGGCAGGCGCCGCCGCGGTGTCGACATGCGCGGTGACGGCGCCACCGCTCGTCGTCACCGAGATCGGCCAGTACGGCAGGACTCCGTTTTCGCCCGCCGCGTCTCCGTCGACCAACACCACACGTCCGCCGGCGGACGTGATCCGGGCATGCTGGTCGGCGAGTGGCAATGCGGGATCCAGCGGGACCACGACCAGCTCCGCACGCGAAGCCGCCAGTAAGCCGACGACGAACTCGGCGCTACTGGGTGCCCGCAGCCCGACCCGGTCGCCGGGCAGCAGGCCGCCTTGGGTCAGCTGTACGGCCAGGTCGTCGACCACGCGCAGCAGGTCGCGGTAAGTGATCGGAATGCGGTCGGCGGTGACGACCAGCGCATGCGCCTGCGGGTGGCGACTTGCCGTCGACGCGAGCAGATCGGCGATAGGCGGGCTCGAACCAGCCCGGTGGTCGGTCATGCTTCACACGATGCCGGGAGGTCGCGCAGCCGTGCAATATCCGTACGCTAATGAAGACCATGAGCACTGAATCGGCAGTTCCCGAACTAACCGACGGCTTCCATGTGTTCGTCGACGCCCTCAAGCTCAACGGCATCGACACCATCTACGGCCTTGTCGGCATCCCGATCACCGATCTCGCGCGCCTCGCGCAGCAATCTGGGATCCGGTTCATCGGTTTCCGCCATGAGACGTCCGCGGGCAACGCCGCGGCCGCCGCCGGGTTTCTCACCCGACGGCCCGGTGTCTGCTTGACTGTCTCGGCGCCCGGTTTTCTCAACGGCCTGGTTGCGCTGGCCAACGCCACGACGAACTGTTTCCCGATGATCCAGATCGCGGGATCCAGCGAGCGGCACCTGGTGGACATGCAACGTGGCGACTACGAGGAACTCGATCAGCTCGCCGCGGCCCGACCGTTGGCGAAGGCGGCGTACCGGATCGGCCGGGTGGAGGACATCGGCCTGGGTATCGCCCGCGCGATCCGCACCGCGACCTCCGGACGCCCCGGCGGCGTCTATCTCGACATTCCGGGCGCCGTGCTCGCACAAGCCATCGATGCGCAGACGGCGGCCAACAGCATCTGGCGGGTTGTCGACCCCGATCCAGCCCAACTGCCGGCGCCCGAGGCGGTCGATCGTGCGGTGCAGTTACTGGCTCAGGCGCAGCGACCGCTGATTATCCTCGGTAAAGGGGCGGCTTACGCCCAGGCGGACAACGTGATTCAGAAGTTTGTACAAGCCAGCGGCATTCCGTATCTGCCGATGTCGATGGCCAAGGGGCTGCTGCCCGACACCCACCCGCAGTCGGTGGCAGCGGCACGCTCATTGGCGCTGGCCCGCGCAGACGTGGTCATGCTGGTCGGAGCCCGGCTGAACTGGTTGTTGGGTCATGGCGCGTCGCCGCCGTGGTCGGCAGATGCCAAATTCATTCAGATCGATGCTGCGGCATCCGAATTCGACAGCAACCGTCCGATCGCCGCGCCGCTGACCGGCGACATTGGCTCGGTGATGTCAGCATTGCTCGATCGCATGGGCGCTGATCCGATCACCGCACCGACCGCGTGGACCGGTGAACTCGCCGAGCGCCGGTCGCACAACGACGCGGTGATGCGCAAACGCTTGGCCGAGGATCCGCACCCGATGCGGTTCCACAATGCGCTGCGCGCGGTTCGCGATGTGCTGCAACAACATCCGGAGGTGTATGTGGTCAACGAGGGTGCCAACGCGTTGGACGTCGCCCGCAACGTGATCGACATGCAGCTGCCGCGCCACCGGCTGGACAGCGGAACCTGGGGTGTGATGGGTATCGGCATGGGCTATGCCATCGCTGCCGCGGTGGAGACCGGCCAACCGGTGGTGGCAATCGAGGGCGACAGCGCCTTTGGCTTCAGCGGCATGGAATTCGAGACGATCTGCCGCTACCGGCTGCCGATCACCGTCGTCATCCTCAACAACGGCGGCGTTTACCGGGGCGACGAGACTTCCGGCAACGAGCCTGCGCCGACCGTGCTGAGTCCGCATGCTCGCCACGAGTTGATCGCCGAGGCTTTCGGCGGCAAGGGTTATCACGTCACCACCGCCGCCGAACTCCAATCCGCCCTGACCGACGCGCTGGCATCCCACGGGCCGGCGATCGTCGACTGCGAGCTCGACCCGGCCGCGGGTGTGGAGAGCGGACACCTGACCAGCCTCAACCCGAAAAGCGCGGCCAAACCCAGCACCTAGGGGCCGATATCGTCGGCGCTACGGTAGCTG
>NZ_JBATXN010000441.1:0-2577 GCF_049673265.1 Mycobacterium sp.
ACCGGTTCGTCAAGTTGCACCCACTCGGCGCCGTTGTCGGCCAGTAGCGAAAGCAGCTCGGAGTAAAGCGGAACCAGCTCGTCGAGCCGCTGCACTGGTGCGCCCGCGCCATCGACCGCCTTGCTCAGCAACAGGAAGGTGAGCGGCCCGATGATCACCGGACGCGCCGGAACCCCTTGATCCCGCGCCTCTTTGAGTTCAGCTAGCACCTTCTCGGGGTGCAGCGAGAACGTGGTGTCTGGCCCGATCTCCGGGACGATGTAATGGTAGTTGGTGTCGAACCACTTGGTCATTTCGAGCGGCGCGATGTCCTCGGTGCCGCGGGCGGCGGCGAAGTACCGGTCCAAGTCGTCGGAGACGCTGTACACCCGGGCGGGCAGCGCGCCCAGCAACACCGCGGTGTCAAGGATCTGGTCGTAGTAGGAGAAGGTGTTAACCGGCACCGAGTCCAAGCCTGCGGCGACCAGCTGCGACCAGGTGTCGCGGCGCAGCGTGGCGGCGACGTTCTCCAGCTCTGATCGGCTGGTCCGGCCCGCCCAGTAGCCCTCGGTGGCTCGCTTGAGTTCCCTTCGCGGGCCGATGCGCGGGGAGCCGGTAACGGTTGCGGTAAACGGTGTTGCGGTCACGATTCGTCCTTTAATCGACAGGGTGGTCACCGCCAGCGGACGCGAAGCCGATCCGGTTGCACTGTGCCGCCAGCACACTCCTGCAACCAGGACAGCCGTACGCCCATTCCACGAGGCGATGAGCCGCCAGGCCCGGCACGGCCGGCAGGTCTTCGGACTCGCAGGCACACACCCGTTAGGTGCTCCTACTGGCCGTCGCTTCCCGGTCGGGTGACCAGTGCTTGTTGACGGCGGTCGTTCCTGCATACCGCTGCGGGACAGTCCCGGACTTTCACCAGGTTCCCTTTCCGACTGCACATCTAACCTAGTAGAAGCGTTTTCGGGGTCGAACACAGGGGCTAATTAGGGCCCCGTGAGCACATTTTGAGCACTGGTTACAGACACTTCGCCGCGAACACATCTTCGAGTTTGTCGGCAACCGCGTCCTGGTCGGAATCGAACAAATCGTCGTACACGTCCAAGGTCATCGCGGCGCTTGCGTGACCCAGCATCCGCTGCACCACCTTGACGTTCGCCCCCGCGCTGATCGCCAGCGAGGCCGCCGTGTGGCGCAAGTCGTGAGCGGTGATACGCGGGAAGGTGGGCGTGGTCGGTTCGTCGCCGGTCTTGTTTTCCTTGGCTCGCGCTTCATCGTCAACACAACTGTTGCGGGTATCGATGCGGCCTATTGCACGATCGGCACAGCCACAAGCACCGGCATGGGCGATATACATCCTGTTAGCTCGACCGCTCGCCTATTGGTTTCCGGTCAGATGGGCGCGAGCTTATATCTGCTCGTTGTGGCCGTCACCACGGCGGTGCGCCGAGTTTCATGCCTGACACACGCGGTAACTGACCGTTTCTTTCCACACACGGGTCGCGCTACTCTGCCCCGACTGGCGAAGCGTAAGGCTCATGTCCCAAGGCCGAAAAGTGTTCCTACAGTGGGGATAAGAAGGCCCCAAATCGCCCACGTTAAGTCGAGAACCTGCGCCCGATTGATCTTGCTGTCGAGTTCCTCGATCTGAGACTTACTTCGCGGAAGTCGGACTCACCGGGCCGTTCTGGGACGGCGCGACAACGCGGGCCGCGAGCTGACGGCCCGGGCCTGAATCAGTTATCCGTTTTCGCGCGATGGGCGGTGTCGATAAGCTGAAGTATGCCTTCGGAAGGTGCGCTGACGTCGAGGGTCGCGGCGTTCATGATCATCCTGCTGACAACGGTGGGCTGTGGTGCGCTGCCCTCGAAAACTGTTGGACACCCGGCGGGTACGAGCCGCAGCCAAACGTCAGCTCCGGAATCAGCGCTGCCCAAGATGGAAGGTTCCTACAAGGTCGTCGCAGGTCCCCCGGGCACGTTGCCCGTCACTTGGGTTTTCACTCCGTGCGGTGATGGCTGCGCCGAGGTCGAGATAGGCGGGGAAGGGTCGAACCAGCGGGCAACAGCTCGCTACATCAATATTCAGTGGACGATCGACGTACACACCACCGGGGCGCTGCAGTGCGGCGATGGAACTCATGTTCCCGGAACCGCGCACTACAGCTGGAATCCCGACACTCTCGAGGGTCGCTACTGGTCAACCGCGGACAGCAGTCGTCCATGTGGGTATGAACAATCGCTCGACACATATCCCGTGGCGCTGACCCTGACCAAGGTCGGCGCTTAACGGCCTAACTGCCGCAGTCCGAGCAGGTGCCGTACTCAATGGCGTGGCTCACATCGGAATAGCCTCGCCCGCTGCAGGCAAGATTGGTGTCAGCCAGTTAAGTCGGTTTGAAATGCTCTGCAGCACACGGGATTAAAGCTCACTTATCGCAGCGCCACGTCAGGTGGCGATCCTGACAAGAGCACACCGCAGTTCCAACCAGGACGTGTCGCGGCGTAATCGGGTGCCCGTTCCAGCATCGCTGCGGTGGCTGCACCATCCATTGGCCGGTGGCGCTCAGGATCAGGTCGCCGACCTCGGCCAGCA
>NZ_JBATXN010000442.1:0-17438 GCF_049673265.1 Mycobacterium sp.
GGCTTGGGCTACCCGGCCGATACCCGAGTTCTGGGTGCCCGGCCGGTTGAGATTTCCGGCCACACGGCCGTCGTGCTGCTACTCCCCGGCGGCGCACCCGGCACGGTAGCGGCTCTGGCGGTACCGCCGACCTGTAGTTCCGCCAACACCGGCCTGTTGGCTGACAGGATCGTCAACCGTCCGTAGTGTTCGGCGGGAACAACCACCGCCTACCCTGGCGTTCGATTGCTTTGAAGCGGCTTGGAGTACCCGAAAGGCTGGTATGAGCTCCTCAAGCACCCCTGTTCACAACGTGATCATCATCGGCTCCGGACCGGCCGGTTACACCGCGGCGCTGTATGCGGCGCGCGCCCAGCTGGCGCCGGTGGTGTTCGAGGGCACCTCGTTCGGCGGTGCGTTGATGACCACGACCGAGGTGGAGAACTATCCCGGATTTCGCGACGGGATCACTGGCCCGGAATTGATGGACCAGATGCGCGAGCAGGCGCTGCGGTTCGGAGCTGACCTGCGCATGGAAGACGTCGAATCGGTGTCGCTGGACGGCCCGGTCAAGTCGGTCACGACCGCGGACGGCGAGACGTTGCAGGCGCGGGCCGTCATCCTGGCGATGGGCGCCGCGGCCCGCTATCTGCACGTTCCGGGTGAGCAGGAGATGCTGGGCCGCGGGGTCAGTTCCTGCGCCACCTGCGACGGCTTCTTCTTCCGCGATCAGGACATCGCGGTGATCGGCGGCGGCGATTCGGCGATGGAGGAAGCCACCTTCCTGACCAAGTTCGCCCGCAGTGTGACGCTCGTCCATCGCCGCGACGAGTTCCGCGCGTCGAAGATCATGCTCGAGCGCGCCCGCAGCAACGACAAAATCCGGTTCGTCACCAACAGTGTCGTGGTCGCCGTCGAGGGCGACACCACCGTGACCGGGCTGCGTCTACGCGACACCGCCACCGGCAAGGAATCCACGCTGGCCGTGACGGGGGTCTTCGTCGCGATCGGCCACGATCCGCGGTCCGAATTGGTCCGCGGCGCCGTGGACCTGGACCCGGCGGGGTACGTGCTGGTGCAGAGCAATACCACCTACACCTCGCTCGACGGGGTGTTTGCGGCCGGCGACTTGGTCGACCACACCTACCGACAGGCGGTCACCGCCGCCGGCACGGGCTGTAGCGCGGCGATTGACGCCGAGCGCTGGTTGTCCGAACATGCACAGCCCGGCGAGCGTACCCAGACCAGCGCCACCGAAACCCCAGCAGCAGCGACACTTTGATTGGAGCACCCCGATGACGAACACCGGAGCACCCGTAGACGTCTCTGACGCATCTTTCGAGAGCGACGTGTTGGCCAGCAATACGCCTGTGCTGGTTGACTTTTGGGCTACCTGGTGCGGACCGTGCAAGATGGTGGCGCCGGTGCTTGCGGAGATCGCGGCCGAGACCGCCGGGCAGTTGACCGTTGCCAAACTTGACGTCGACGCAAACCCCGAGACGGCTCGCAATTTTCAGGTGGTTTCGATTCCCACGTTGATCTTGTTCAAGGACGGCGAGCCGGTCAAGCGGATCGTCGGGGCCAAAGGTAAAGCGGCGTTGTTGCGCGAGCTTTCCGACGCCGTTCCCAACGTCGGATAGTTCGCTACAGATCGCCGCGATTAGCCTGGCGTTTTCCCGAAATCGCCGAGCGTCTGCGACAATACCGCCAAGCCTGTCCAACGAACGGCAGGGCTGTTCACATCAGCTCACCGGAGGCCTTGAATGTCGCATCCGCACCGCGGCGCCGGCGAGGCGCTGCGCTGTGGTGACCGCAGCGCAGCGGTCACCGAGATTCGGGCTTCGCTGACCGCGCTGGGGCATCTCGACGGCCCGGACGCAGACCTCACCACCGGAAAGCATGTGGCGCTCGATGTGTTTGACGAAGAGCTCGACCACGCAGTGCGGGCGTTTCAGCAGCATCGGGGACTGCTGGTGGACGGGATTGTTGGCGAAGCCACCTATCGGGCGCTGAAAGAAGCGTCCTACCGGCTCGGTGCCCGCACGCTCAACCATCAATTCGGTGCACCGATGTACGGTGACGACGTCGCCACGCTGCAAGCCAGATTGCAGGATCTCGGCTTTTACACCGGGCTGGTCGACGGATACTTCGGCTTGCAGACGCACAACGGGTTGATGTCATACCAGCGGGAATACGGCCTCTACGCCGACGGTATCTGCGGCCCGGAAACGTTGCGCTCCTTGTACTTTCTCTCCTCAAGGGTGACCGGCGGCTCGTTGCACGCCATCCGTGAAGAGGAGCTGGTCCGTCGATCCGGGCCAAAGCTGTCCGGCAAGCGGATCATCATCGATCCCGGTCGCGGCGGCACTGACAACGGGTTGATCGCACACAGTGCAGCCGGTCCTATCAGCGAAGCAGATGTGTTGTGGGACTTGGCAAGTCGCCTTGAAGGACGAATGACCGCCATCGGCATGGAGACGTTTCTGTCGAGGCCGACCAACCGCAGCCCATCCGACGCCGAGCGGGCCGCCACCGCTAACGCCGTCGGTGCCGATCTGATGATCAGCCTGCGTTGCGCAACCCAGGCCAGCCCGTCGGCTAACGGCGTCGCGTCTTTCCACTTCGGCAATTCGCATGGCTCGGTCTCGACCATTGGCCGTAATCTGGCTGACTTTATTCAACGAGAAGTGGTCGCGCGCACCGGTTTACGCGACTGCCGCACCCACGGCCGTACCTGGGACCTGCTGCGGCTGACCCGAATGCCGACTGTTCAGGTCGACATCGGCTACATCACCAATCCGCGGGATCGGGCGCTGCTGATCACCACCCAAACCCGCGACGCGGTCGCCGAGGGAATCCTGGCGGCGGTCAAGCGGCTTTATCTGCTCGGGAAAAACGACCGGCCCACCGGCACATTCACGTTCGCCGAACTGCTTGCACACGAGTTGTCGGTGGAACAGGCCAGCCGGCTTAGCGGCTCGTAGCAGACGAACCTGCCGCAGATCCCGCTGCAGATCCGGCTCCTACGGGCTGCTGCAGCGACGACGTTTCGAGCAGCCGCTCCAACGCAGCTTCGACCTCCGCCTTCCAGCCAAGGCCCTTGTCCAGCTCGAGCCGCAAGCGCGGAAAATAGCGATGCGGCGCCACTACGACGAACCCCACATCACGTAGGAAGTCGGCGGCGATCACGCAGTGCTCGACCGAACAGTCCCCTAGCGCCTCCAACACCGGTCGCAGAGCGGGGTCGACGCTCTGCGGGTCGAGCAACTCCACGACGTTCTCGGTGCGCCCGAACGCCTCCAATGCCCGGACGCCCCGTCGGACCAACTCGTCGACCACCCGTTCCACCAGGCTGTAGGGCAGCTCGTCGGCGGCTGGTCCGGGCTCCACCCGCATCGAGGTGAGCAGGACAGCGTCGGCCGACACCGGTGCCGTCGGAAACCGGTGCGCCCGCGGCACCGCCCGTGGCGGTGCATAGAGCGCGTAGCCCAGGCAAGGTGGCTCGCCGCCGGCGCACTCGGCCGGAGCCGCCGTCGCCACCTGACCGCACGATCCCCACTCGAGCATGACCATCGACAGCCACGCCTCTTTCTCGAATTCGGGGTCGGCGAGCTGGTCGTCGTTGCCGAGGGTTGCGGGGTCGACTTCCCAGAATGTGCACCGGCGCGCATGTTTAGGAAGCTGGTCGAACGCTTCTAGTCGCAGCGGTGTGATTCGAGCAGACACTAGACTCCTGGGCCTCTGTGGAGGGCTGTCATTACTGACCCTGCTTCTCCTCATGCCATTGTGGCCCCCATCGTCGCAGGGTGCCGCCAATGTCCAGCTTCCCCGCGGGTGCCGCCACTCCGAAGCTGAGCGTACCCCTCGCGTGTGGTCGACGGCGAGACTCGCGCGAGCCCGATCGCGGGCCCAACCAGCCGCGCGCCGGGCGGCCGAATGCCCACCAGCTGGCCGGCCGTCGTCGAAGCAGTCACGAGAACGAAATTGCCTGGTGCACAGTCTGATTCACTTGATAACGTCATCTTGCCGCGGGAATCTTGGCCGGATTGTCACAGTGACGTAATCAGCTCGTGTCTCAGGTCAGGCCTCTCGCGAGTTCATCAGGCCCACGATCCGCTGCAAATCATCCACCGAACCGAACTCGACCACGATCTTGCCCTTGCGTTTTCCCAGGCTGACTGTGACGCGGGTGTCGAAGGCGCCCGACAGCTGCTCGGCAACGTCCTGCAGGCCAGGCATCTGGATCGGCTTGCGCCGCGGCGGCGCCGGCTGGCTGGTGTCGCTGCGGTTGGCGAGAGTGACCGCCTCTTCGGTTGCCCGCACCGACAGCCCTTCGGCGACGATCCGCGCCGCGAGGCTTTCTTGCGCATCGGGGCCACCCTCAAGGGAGAGCAGCGCCCGGGCGTGGCCGGCCGACAGCACCCCGGCGGCGACCCGTCGTTGCACGGGAATCGGCAGTCGGAGCAACCGGATCATGTTGGTGATCAGCGGCCGGGACCGACCGATCCGCGCAGCCAGTTCATCGTGGGTGACGCCGAATTCGTCGAGCAATTGCTGATAGGCCGCCGCCTCCTCCAGAGGGTTCAGCTGCACCCGGTGAATGTTCTCCAGCAGCGCGTCGCGCAGCAGGTTGTCCTCGCCGGTCTCGCGCACGATCGTCGGGATCGCGGTCATGCCCGCCGCTTGGGCCGCGCGCCACCGCCGCTCCCCCATCACCAACTGATACCGCTGCCCGCCCGGCATGGCGCGCACCACGATCGGCTGCATGAGGCCGAACTCACGGATCGAGTGCACGAGTTCGGCGAGTGCTTCCTCGTCGAAAGCCTGTCGCGGTTGGCGTGGATTCGGCTCGATGAGGCCGGGGTCGATTTCGCGGTATACGGCGCCCATACCGGTCGCACCGCTTGCCGTCGGACCGCCCAGCACGATATCGGCTGCGGCGTCGCCCATCCGCGGCCCGAGGTCTGACGAACCGGGGGTGCCCTCGGCCGGGCCGGTGGGGATCAGCGAGGCCAGGCCCCGCCCGAGCCCGCCATTCTTACGTAGCGGCTGGGTCATGCTTGTTCGCCCTCCTCGGGTGCTGCTGCGTCGCGCTCCGCGAGCTCGCGGCTGGCGTCGAGATAGCTCATCGCACCGCGCGATCCGGGATCGTAATCGATGATCGTCATGCTGTAACCCGGCGCCTCGGAGACCTTCACGCTCCGCGGGATCACGGTGCGCAAGACCTTGGCCCCGAAGTAGCGGCGGACTTCGTCGGCCACCTGATCGGCGAGCTTGGTCCGGCCGTCGTACATGGTGAGGATGACGGTGCTGACGTTCAGGCCGGGGTTCAGATGGGCTCTGACCATCTCGATGTTATTCATCAACTGCGACACCCCTTCCAGCGCGTAGTACTCGCACTGGATCGGGATCAACACCTCGGGGGCCGCCACTAAAGCGTTGATGGTCAGCAGCCCCAGCGACGGTGGGCAGTCGATGAAGACGTAGTCGAAGGGGGCTTCGGAATGAAGGTCGTCGAGGGCGGCCAGCGCGGTGCGCAATCGATTCTCCCGCGCCACCATGCTCACCAATTCGATCTCGGCACCGGCCAGGTCGATGGTCGCCGGGACACAGAACAGCCGGTCACTGTGCGGGCTGCGGCGCAGCGCGGTGTGCAGCGGCATCTCGCCGAGGAGCACTTCATACGACGAGGGCGTCCCGGAATGACGGTCGG
Organism: Mycobacterium sp.; assembly: GCF_049673265.1. GTDB lineage: Bacteria > Actinomycetota > Actinomycetes > Mycobacteriales > Mycobacteriaceae > Mycobacterium. The sequence goes on from NZ_JBATXN010000442.1 coordinate 5,693, forward strand.
CGATGCCCAGCGCGGTGCTCGCATTGCCCTGTGGGTCGAGATCGATCACGAGCGTTTTGAGCCCTTGGACGGCCAGCGCCGCGGCCAGATTCACCGCCGTGGTGGTCTTGCCGACGCCGCCTTTCTGGTTTGCGATAGTGAAGAGTCGTCGCCGCCGGGGCCGGCGTAGCGGTTGATACGCGGTGTGGAGCACCTGCATCGCGCGCTCGGCGGCAGCGCCGATCGGCGTATCGAATTCCGATGTTTCACGTGAAACATGCGCCGTGGACGTTTGGGTGGCTGCGTGTTCGATCGGCTCGTGCGGCGCACTCATAAGCTCTCCCTCTTCGACCGTCGGCGCGGCACACGCCGAACCTGAGTCGGCTTGCCGCGCCGTGCCACCACCACGGTTGTCGGCGGAGACAGATACTCCACGCCACATTCCACCACCCTGGCATCCGTGGCGCCCAACGCGGTCATCACACGCCGGTACTCGCGGACTTCGGCGGCTGCCCGCTCCCCCTTGATCGCCAGCATCCGGCCGTCCGGCTTCAACAGCGGCAAGCTCCACCGCGTCACTTTGTCCAGCGGCGCCACGGCGCGGGACGCAACCGCGTCGGCGCCAGCCACGCTCTGGCGGACTGCGGCGTCCTCCGCCCGGCCGCGGACCACTTCCACGTCCAGCCCCAAATCGGCGACGGCCATCCGTAAGAACTCGGTTCGGCGCTGCAGCGACTCAATCAGGATGACGTGCAAGGCGGGCTCGGCGATCGCCAGCGCCAACCCCGGTAAGCCGGCGCCGCTACCGATGTCGGCCACGCGTTCGCCGGGTTCCAACAACTCGGCGACGACGCCGCAATTCAGGAGGTGGCGCTCCCAGATCCGATCGATCTCGCGCGGACCCAGCAGACCCCACTCGACGCCGGTATCGGCGAGCAGCTCGGCATAGCGCTTGGCGAGGTCCAGGCGCGGCCCGAAGATCGCGTCCGCTACTTCGGGCGGAGGCGGCACCAGCGGCGCCGCGCCCCGGGGAATGACATGTTTCACGTGAAACAATCCTCCCCTCGGGGGCCGGTAGGTCCGTTCGAACTACATCCGTGTAAGTCTGGCGCGGTTTCAGTCGGCCAGGACGACGACCCGGCGCGACGGTTCTACGCCTTCGCTCTCGCTACGGACTCCGTCGACCGCCGCTACCGCGTCGTGAACGATCTTGCGCTCGAAGGGCGTCATCGGAGCGAGTTCTTCGCGCTCGCCACTTTCCAGTACCTTCCTGGCCACCTTGTCGCCCAACGCCGCCAACTCTTCGCGACGCCGCCGCCGCCAGCTTGCTATGTCGAGCATCAGTCGGCTACGCACTCCGGTCTTCTGATGCACCGCCAACCGGGTCAGTTCCTGCAGAGCGTCGAGCACCTCGCCCTTGCGCCCCACCAACTTATTCAAATCGTCGCTACCGTCGATGCTTACCATCGCGCGGCTCCCCTCGACGTCCAAGTCGATGTCGCCGTCGAAGTCCAGTAGGTCCAGCAGCTCTTCCAAGTAGTCCCCGGCGATCTCTCCTTCGGCGACCAACTGCTCCTCGATGTCGCCGTCGGTGTCGGTATCGCTCGTCGCGGCGTCGTCCGAAGCCTCTGCCCGCGCCTCGTCCGGCGCCTCTTCAGCCGGCGCTTCGGCTGTGTCGAATCCCGTTGTGTCCGCTTCCGTCATGCCTTCTTGTTTCCTTCCCGTCGTCCGAGCCCTCGCCCGGCCAAGTCTGCGAACCGACGTCCGTTCCGACAGTGGGCCTATAGGCCGTGTCCGGCCCGAGTCGTCGCATCGGTTCGGCCCGTTCAGCGTTTGCGCTTTTTCGGCTTCGCCCCCGGCCGTGGCACACGAGCGGCCGTGCTGCTGTTGCCCACTGTCGCATCGGTCGAAGATTCCGTCGCCGGCCTGTCACCGTCGGATCCTTCGGCAGGAGCCGACGATCCGTTGCCGCCTCCTGGTGCATTCTTCGGCGACCGCTTCGGCTTGGCGCCCGGCGCCGGCGCGTTGGCGGCCCGGCGTTCCAGCGCTTCGCGCTTCTTCGCCTCTTCCTCTTTTTCGATCATCCCGAAGACGACGTGCTGCTGGCCGAAGGTCCAGATGTTGTTGGAGAACCAGTAGAAGATGATTGCCAATGGCAAGAACGGTCCGCCCACCACCACGCCGAGCGGAAACACGTACAGCGCCAGCTTGTTCATCATCGCGGTCTGCGGATTGGCCGCGGCCTCGGCACTCTGCCGCGCCACCGACGCTCGGCTGTTGAAGTAGGTGGCGATGCCGGCCAGGACCATCACCGGCACGCCGACGGCGACCACAGCGGGCCGGCTGAACTCGGCGAAGGCAGCGAGGCTGGCTCCGCGCTGCGTCATCGTAGCGCCCAGCGGTGCGCCAAATAGGTTGGCGTCCAAGAAATGTCCGACATCCGCAGCGGTGAAGACATAGTTCCCAAGCTCGCGGTTCTGGTCGGGGGATAGCCCAAGCTGTCCGATACCGGTGCTCGTCCGGTTGAAGCACCGCAGTACGTGGTAGAGCCCGAGGAACACCGGGAGCTGGGCCAGCATCGGCAAGCAGCCAAGGATGGGGTTGAATCCGTGTTCGCGCTGCAGCTTCTGCATTTCCAGCGCCATCCGTTGACGGTCCTTGCCGTACTTCTTTTGCAGCGCCTTGATCTGAGGTTGCAACTCCTGCATCTGGCGGGTGGTGCGGATCTGGCGGACGAAGGGGTGGTACAAAAGCGCCCGCAGCGTGAACACCAGGAACATCACCGACAGCGTCCAGGCGAAAAAGCTCGTGGGTCCCAGCAGGAAGGCGAACGCCTTGTACCAGACCCACATAATCGCCGAGACCGGATAATAGAAGTAGTCCAGGCTGAACGGATCAAACGACATAATCACTCTTCTCTAGCGTCGCTGGGTTATCCCAGGCCTGCCCCATATCGGCCGGTTTGCCCTGGCGCTCGGGTATCGGATCCCATCCTCCCCGATGCCAGGGGCCGCACTTGGCCAGCCGGATGGCTGCCAACCCAGTCCCCCGCACCAACCCATACTCGGTCAGTGCGTCCACGGCGTACTGGCTACAGGTTGGGGTGAACCGGCACGTCGGCAGCCGCAGTGGCGACACCATGTGGCGGTACAGCTGGATCAGGAAAATTAACCCGCGCACGACCCCCACTTCGGCCCCGCGTAGCAGCTGCCGCACCCGTGACGTTATGTCGTTCACCGGCGAGCTCCCGTCGCGTCGATGCGGCGTAAGCCCGCGCGTAGTTCATCTTCCAACCGGGCGGAATCGAGGTTACGGCTGCTCGGTAGCGCGCGGATCACGACGTGCTCAGACCGCTGTAGCCCTTCGACTACCCGACGAGCGACATGGCGTAACCGCCGGGCCAATTGGTGCCGTTGCACCGCCGAGCCCACCGAGCGCGACACGATCAGGCCGACCTTCGGCGGCTCGGCTGCTGCCGTGTCTCCGGGTCGGGCATAGACCACGAGGTGTGGTTGCACGGCACGGGTCCCGTGCTTCACCGTGGCATCGAAATCGGTCGACCGCGTCATACGGTTCCGCGCGGAAAGCACCGCTGTTACACCGGAGTTCGAATCAGGCAGTCAACGAGCGGCGGCCCTTGCGGCGCCGGCTTGATACGATCGCACGCCCCGCACGGGTGCGCATGCGCAGCCGGAAGCCGTGTACGCGAGCTCGCCGCCGGTTGTTCGGCTGGAACGTCCGCTTGCCCTTTGCCACGACTCTCTCCTCGTTGCATCTGGCATCATGATCCGGCCCGGTGGCTATACCGGTGGAACACGATTACCCTCACGAAGCCTCGGCAGGCTCTGTGTCTCGCTGGTAACCGGCGCGGCCCCCGCGCATATCGCGCGGATCGCAGCCGTATCGCCGACTTTCGGGCGACTAGACGAGGGTACTGACGTGCGTTCGCCGGGTCAAACTTGGCCTTCTCGACGCCCAACCCGACGGCAAAAATTTAACTAACGTCACACCCGCCACCGCACTCCGCGAGCAATTCTATGAAAGGTCCTGCCAATGTTGCAGAACGGTTGGCGTGGACGGCGAAAACTGTTAGCTTCGGACCGGTGTAGTTCCAAGCCGTACCGATCAGGAACGGCGCCCGACAACGAAGCGAGGATGGCGGATCGGCTCCTTGGCCACATGACCCACGCTGGCTATCTTGAGCACCGATCTCGCGTGCCGTCGGCGGCTATTTGCGGCGCGATGGCGGCTGTCCTGTCCACACTTGTGGATAACCATGTGGACAGTTCATGGTCGCAACTTGTGCCTATACGTCGACGTCTAATCAGGGGGACCCGTCGTTGACCGAGGACCCCGGATCAAGTTTCTCGACGGTCTGGAGTGCGGTCGTCTCCGAACTCAACGGCGAGATTTCCCCCGACGCGGCCGAGCCCAACGGTGAGCCGTACGTCACTGCCCTGACACCGCAGCAACGCGCTTGGCTCAACCTCGTGCAACCGCTGCAGATCGTCGAGGGGTTTGCTCTGCTCTCGGTACCGAGCAGCTTCGTGCAGAACGAGATCGAGCGTCATCTGCGCACGCAGATCACCGAGGCGCTCAGCCGCCGCCTCGGCCAACAAATCGAACTCGGCGTTCGCATCGCCGCGCTCGCCGGCGAAGAATCCGATGAGGCTGCCAACCTCCTTCCCGACGAGTGGACCGCCGACACCGACGAAGTCGACGAAGACCGCGAAGCCCTTGCTAGTGCCCACCAAAACTGGCCCACCTACTTCACCGAACGACCGCACAGCACCGACCCCGACGCGGCCGGCGGTACCAGCCTGAACCGGCGCTACACCTTTGACACCTTCGTGATCGGCGCCTCCAACCGATTCGCTCACGCTGCCGCGCTTGCAATCGCAGAAGCGCCCGCCCGGGCCTACAACCCGCTGTTCATCTGGGGCGAGTCCGGCCTTGGTAAGACGCACCTCCTGCATGCCGCCGGTAACTACGCCCAACGCCTATTTCCGGGTATGCGGGTCAAATATGTCTCTACCGAAGAATTCACCAATGACTTCATCAACTCGCTACGCGACGACCGCAAAGTCGCCTTCAAACGCAGTTACCGCGATGTCGACGTGCTGCTCGTCGATGACATTCAGTTCATCGAAGGTAAAGAAGGCATCCAAGAAGAGTTCTTCCACACTTTCAATACGCTGCACAACGCCAACAAGCAGATCGTCATCTCCTCCGACCGGCCACCCAAGCAGCTCGCCACCTTGGAAGACCGGCTGCGGACCCGGTTCGAGTGGGGACTGATCACCGATGTGCAGCCACCGGAGCTGGAAACCCGCATCGCGATTCTGCGTAAGAAAGCACAGATGGAACGGCTGGCGGTCCCCGATGATGTGCTCGAACTGATCGCCAGCAGCATCGAACGCAACATTCGCGAGCTCGAGGGTGCACTCATCCGGGTGACCGCGTTCGCGTCGCTGAACAAGACACCGATCGATAAGGCGCTGGCAGAGATCGTGCTTCGTGATCTCATTGCCGACGCCAGCACCATGCAGATCAGCGCGGCGACCATCATGGCCGCCACTGCCGAATACTTCGACACCACTGTCGAGGAACTGCGCGGCCCCGGTAAGACCCGGGCACTAGCCCAGTCCCGGCAGATCGCGATGTACCTGTGCCGCGAACTTACCGACCTATCACTGCCGAAGATCGGGCAAGCATTCGGCCGCGATCACACCACGGTCATGTACGCCCAGCGCAAAATCCTCTCCGAGATGGCCGAACGACGCGAAGTCTTCGATCACGTCAAGGAACTCACCACCCGGATTCGGCAGCGGTCCAAGCGTTAAGCGCCGACCGTAAGCCGTTCAATCCAAAAAACTTTGGGCACGGCTACCCCACCTGTCACAGCTCCGGCTGTGCATACGCCTGTGGGCAACCTGGTTACGTTCGGGCCCGGATATCCCAGCCGAGTGCACAGCCGCGGCCCATCCCCAACCACTACACACAAACCCCACAACCACGCCGTCGTCATCCACAACCCGGCCAGCCCGGCCCAGCAGCGCAGACGACAAGCTGTCCCCAACATGCACAGGCCTTAATACTGTTACTGAGATATCTCCGTAGTTTCTTCTTGGAAAAGACGGCTGGGGACGGGCTGTTCCACACCCTCGCGTCAGTGCGAGACGACCCCGAGTGTCATTGATTCCGATTAGCTTTCAAGATGGCGCTCGAAGCTCTACGGTTGTGGTTCGACTGCCGTTGCGGTCGTCGAAGCGGGTTACGGGCACAGGCGTAGATCAGCGGGGAAATCGAACTCCACCGGGGGTGGATCCGGTGGAGTTGGCAGTGTTGTTCGGGGGTGCTTGGGGTGACTGAAGGGACGCAATGGACGTGGCGACGACCACAGTCGGTGTGACCGACTTGAAGTTTCGCTTGGTGCGCGAAGACTTCGCTGATGCGGTGGCGTGGGTGGCTCGGACGCTGCCCAACAGGCCTACGGTGCCGGTGCTCGCCGGGGTGTTGTTGACTGGCTCGGACGACGGGCTGACGATTTCCGGATTCGACTACGAGGTTTCTGCCGAAGTACGGCTGGCGGCCGAAATCGCTTCTCCGGGAACAGTTTTGGTGTCGGGACGGTTGTTGTCCGATATCACGCGCGCATTGCCCGACAAGCCCGTAGACGTCCAGGTGGAAGGCACCAGGGTCTCCCTGACCTGCGGGAGCGCGAGGTTTTCGTTGCCGACGATGGCCGTTGAGGATTATCCGACACTGCCGGCATTGCCCGAGGAGACCGGCGCTTTGGCGGCAGAGCTGTTCGCCGAAGCGATCAGTCAGGTGGCCGTGGCGGCCGGCCGCGACGACACGTTGCCGATGCTGACCGGGATTCGGGTCGAGATTTCTGGTGAGTCTGTGGTGATGGCTGCTACCGATCGGTTCCGGCTGGCGGTGCGGGAGCTGACGTGGTCGGCGGCCGGGCCCGATGTGGAGGCGGCGGTGTTGGTGCCCGCGAAGACGTTGGCCGAGGCGGCCAAGACCGGCACCGACGGCGCCGAGGTGCACTTGTCATTGGGGTCGGGATCCGCCGTGGGCAAGGACGGATTGCTGGGTATCAGCGGCAACGGCAAACGCAGCACCACCCGGTTGTTGGATGCCGAGTTCCCCAAGTTTCGCCAGCTGTTGCCGACCGAACACACCGCGGTGGCCAGTATTGGGGTCGCTGAGTTGACCGAGGCGATCAAACGGGTCGCGCTGGTCGCCGATCGTGGTGCGCAGGTTCGGATGGAATTCTCCGGCGACCTGCTACGTCTGTCGGCCGGCGCCGACGATGTCGGCCGGGCCGAAGAGGACGTGGCGGTCGATTTCGCCGGAGAGCCACTCACAATCGCCTTCAACCCGACATATCTGACCGACGGACTCGGGTCGCTGCATTCTGAGCGCGTGTCATTTGGCTTCACCACCCCCAGTCGCCCGGCGGTGCTGCGGCCGGCCGGGGACGACGATCCACACACAGGCGACAAGGGGCCGTTCCCCGCGGCTTCGACCGACTACGTCTACCTGTTGATGCCGGTCCGTCTTCCTGGTTAGCGGTTAGGTGTACGTCCGCCACCTGGGCTTACGGGATTTCCGGTCGTGGGAACAGGCCGAGCTTGAGTTGACGCCGGGCCGGACGGTGTTTGTCGGGCCCAACGGTTACGGTAAGACGAATCTCGTTGAAGCACTGTGGTATTCGTCTACTCTGGGCTCCCATCGTGTCGCCACCGATGCGCCGTTGGTGCGGGTGGGCGCATCGCGGGCGGTGGTGTCGACGATCGTGGTGAATGACGGCCGCGAGTGTGCCGTCGATTTGGAGATCGCGGCGGGGCGGGCCAACAAAGCCCGGTTGAATCGGTCGCCGGTGCGTAGCCCCCGCGAGGTGGTGGGGGTGCTTCGGGCGGTGTTGTTCGCACCGGAAGATCTGGCGTTGGTCCGCGGAGATCCGGCGGATCGACGCCGCTACCTCGATGACCTGGCGGCAGTTCGCCGACCACGGGTGGCCGCGGTGCGTGCCGACTATGACAAAGTTCTGCGCCAGCGCACCGCATTGCTGAAGTCCGCGGCCGGTGCGCGGTTTCGGGGTGACGGCGGTGCCCTTGACACGCTTGATGTTTGGGACGGTCACTTGGCTACGCACGGCGCGGAATTGATGGCCGCCCGGATCGAGTTGGTGAACGAGCTGGCGCCCGAACTGCAGAAGAGCTATCAACTTTTGGCGCCGTCGTCGCGGCCGGCGGCGATCGGTTATCGCGCCAGCGTCGACGTCCAACCCGATCACCCGGACACCGAGGAATTGCGGGCGGCGCTGCTGGGTCAGATGGCGCAGCGCCGAGACGCCGAACTCGAGCGTGGTGTGTGCCTGGTCGGCCCGCACCGCGACGACCTTGAACTACGCCTGGGCGAGCAACCCGCGAAAGGCTTTGCCAGCCATGGAGAATCGTGGTCGATGGCATTGGCCCTGCGGTTGGCGTCCTATGAGCTGCTGCGCGCAGACGGCGGCGACCCGGTCTTATTGCTCGATGATGTATTCGCCGAACTCGACGCGGCCCGCCGAGAGGCACTGGCCGCGGCCGCGGCTTCTGCGGAGCAGGTCTTGGTGACGGCCGCAGTCCTCGATGACGTTCCTCGCGATTGGGACGCCAAGCGAGTGGACATCGCGCTGCATGACGGCGACAACGGACCGGTCTCGGCGGTGCGGGATGAGTGACGCCGACGAAGCAGCGGGGCCGCCGGAGCGGTTGAGCGGCTTACCCGGAATGGACCTGGTGAGACGAGCTTTGGAAGAGGCTCGCGGCGCGGCCCGCACCCAAGGCAAAGACGTCGGGCGCGGGCGACGGCTGCCACCGACCCGCCGGGTGGCCGGGACTGGAAGCCGGCGCCGCTGGTCTGGTCCGGCACCCGACGGCCGGGATCCGCAGCCGCTGGGCAATGCCACCCGCGATGTGGCGAAGAAGCGCGGCTGGTCATCGCGAGTGGCCGAGGGTGCGGTATTCGGGCAGTGGCCGACTGTCGTGGGGCAACACATCGCCGACCACGCCACCCCAACCGCACTGCGCGACGGGATCTTGAGCGTGTCCGCGGAGTCGACGGCATGGGCGACCCAGCTCCGGATCATCCAGGCGCAAGTGCTGGCCAAGATCGCCGCCGAAGTGGGTGATGGTGTGGTGACCGCGCTGAAAATCACCGGGCCTGTCGCGCCGTCGTGGCGCAAGGGGCCGTTGCACATCGCCGGAAGGGGTCCTCGTGACACCTATGGTTGACGGATCGAACGATCCGCTGAGGGCCGTCACAACGGTGCGAATTGGCTCGTCAAGCGTCCGGACGCGGCCTAGGGCGAGAAATTCCGCACACGGCGCAGATAGCTGTGTAGAAACACCCTCGCAGAGTCAGTGCCACCGCCTGTTATAGGTAGACTGGCGGAGAACCAGCGCACAGTCTCGGAGACTACCCGCGCACAACCCCAAGGAGAGCCTTCCCCCCGTGGCTGCCCAAAAGACCCAAAAAAAGAGTCCGAAACAGTACGGCGCCGACTCCATCACTGTCCTGGAAGGGCTAGAAGCGGTTCGCAAACGGCCCGGTATGTACATCGGCTCCACCGGCGAGCGCGGATTGCACCATCTGGTCTGGGAGGTCGTCGACAACGCGGTGGACGAGGCGATGGCCGGTTACGCCACCGAAGTCGACGTGAAGATCTTGGACAACGGCGGTGTTCAAGTCACCGACAATGGCCGCGGTATTCCGGTGGGCATGCACTCCACCGGCATCCCCACCGTCGACGTGGTGATGACCCAACTGCATGCCGGTGGAAAGTTCGGCGGGGATGACAGCGCCTACGCGGTGTCCGGCGGCCTGCACGGCGTGGGCGTGTCAGTGGTCAACGCATTGTCCTCTCGACTCGAGGTCGAGATCTCGACCGACGGCTACGAGTGGTTTCAGCATTACGACCGCTCCATCCCCGGCACGCTCAAACAAGGCGAGAAGACCAAGGCGACCGGTACAACGGTGCGTTTTTGGGCCGACCCCGACATCTTCGAAACGACCGATTACGACTTCGAGACTGTCGCGCGCCGGCTGCAGGAGATGGCATTCCTGAATAAAGGGCTCACCATAAAGCTGACCGACGAGCGGGTCAGCAACGAAGAAGTAGTCGACGAGGTCGTCAGCGACACCGCCGAGGCGCCGAAGTCGGCTGAAGCGAAGGCGGCGGAATCGTCTGCGCCGCATAAGGTCAAGCATCGTACGTTCCACTACCCCGGTGGGCTGGTCGACTTCGTCAAGCACATCAACCGCACCAAGAATCCGATCCACAGCAGCATCGTCGACTTCTCCGACAAGGGCCCCGGTCACGAGGTCGAGATCGCGATGCAGTGGAACGCCGGTTACTCGGAGTCGGTGCACACGTTCGCCAACACCATCAACACCCACGAGGGTGGTACCCACGAGGAAGGGTTCCGCGCCGCGTTGACGTCGGTGGTGAACAAGTACGCCAAAGACAAGAAGCTGCTGAAAGACAAGGACCCCAACCTCACCGGCGACGACATCCGGGAAGGCCTGGCCGCCGTCATTTCGGTCAAGGTCAGCGAGCCGCAGTTCGAGGGCCAGACCAAGACCAAGCTGGGTAACACCGAGGTCAAATCGTTCGTGCAGAAGGCCTGCAACGACAAGCTCTCGCACTGGTTCGAAGCCAACCCCAGTGACGCCAAGACCGTGGTGAACAAGGCCGTGTCCTCGGCGCAAGCGCGGATCGCGGCCCGGAAAGCCCGAGAGTTGGTGCGACGCAAGAGCGCAACTGATCTCGGTGGGCTGCCCGGCAAGTTGGCCGACTGCCGCTCCACCGACCCGCGCAAATCGGACCTGTATGTGGTGGAGGGCGATTCGGCCGGCGGTTCGGCCAAGAGCGGTCGCGACTCGATGTTCCAGGCGATTCTTCCGCTGCGCGGCAAGATCATCAACGTCGAGAAAGCCCGGATCGATCGGGTGCTGAAGAACACCGAAGTGCAGGCGATTATCACGGCGCTGGGCACCGGCATCCACGACGAGTTCGACATCACTAAGCTGCGCTATCACAAGATCGTCCTGATGGCCGACGCCGACGTGGACGGCCAACACATCTCGACACTGCTGCTGACCCTGTTGTTCCGGTTCATGCGCCCGCTGATCGAGAACGGCCACGTGTTCTTGGCCCAGCCACCGCTGTACAAACTGAAATGGCAGCGCAGCGAGGCGCAGTTCGCGTACTCCGACAAGGAACGCGACGGGCTGATCGCGGGCGGCAGGAAAGCCGGAAAGAAGATCAACGTCGACGACGGCATCCAGCGCTACAAGGGTCTCGGCGAGATGGACGCCAAGGAGCTATGGGAAACCACTATGGATCCCTCGGTTCGGATTCTGCGTCAAGTCACCTTGGACGACGCCGCGGCCGCCGACGAATTGTTCTCGATCCTGATGGGCGAAGATGTCGACGCGCGCCGCAGCTTCATCACCCGCAACGCTAAAGACGTTCGCTTCCTGGACGTCTGACAACCGCAAGCATCTCCGCCCCATTCGATTCTCAAACGAGGACTAGATGACAGACACCACGCTGCCGCCCGGCGGTGAGCCCGCCGACCGCGTCGAACCGGTTGACATTCAGCAGGAGATGCAGCGCAGCTACATCGATTACGCGATGAGCGTGATCGTCGGCCGGGCGTTGCCTGAAGTGCGCGACGGCCTCAAGCCGGTGCACCGACGGGTGCTC
>NZ_JBATXN010000443.1:0-2208 GCF_049673265.1 Mycobacterium sp.
GCTTAAAAGTCACCAATTGGCGCGGCAGCACACCGAACCGGGTGCGCTGCCGCGTCCTGCGGTAACCGACCACGTCGAGACACGAGAGTAGTGATGGATCAAACCACCCGCACCGATATCACAGTCAACGTCGAGGGTTTCTGGATGTTGCAGGCGTTGCTGGATATTCGCCACGTCGCGCCCGAATTACGGTGCCGGCCATTCGTTTCCACCGATTCGATGGACTGGCTCAACGAGCATCCGGGCATGGCGGTCATGCGCGAACAGGGGATTGTGACGGGCGAGAAGGTCGACGAGTCGATCGCTGCCCGGATGCGGGTGCTGGCCGCGCCCGACCTCGAGGTCATCGCGCTGCTGTCCCGGGGCAAGCTGCTCTACGGCATCAAGGAAAAAGAAGAAGGCAGCGAGGACGAGCCGGTGGGCTCCCGCGAGATCCCGGACAACGAGTTCCGCGTGCTGCTGGCCCGCCGTGGCCAGCACTGGGTCTCAGCCGTACGGGTCGGCGACGAGATCACCGTCGACGACGTCGCAGTCGCCGACACGACTTCGATCGCGGCGTTGGTGTTCGATGCCCTGGAGTCGATCCATCACGCCGATCCCGCAGCGATCAACGCGGTCAACGTGCCGCTGGAAGAAATGCTGGAAATCACGAAGGCCTGGCAGAGCTCCGGTTTCAACGTCTTCTCCGGCGGCGATCTGCGGCGGCTCGGCATCAGCGCGGCGACGGTGGCCGCGCTGGGGCAGGCGCTGTCGGATCCGGCGGCTGAGGCCGCTGTCTACGCCAGGCAATACCAAGACGACGCCAAGGCGCCCAGCGCCTCGGTGCTCTCGCTTAAGGACGGATCGGGCGGGCGTATCGCGATGTACCAGCAAGCGCGTACTGCCGGGTCGAACGAGGCCTGGCTTGCTATCTGCACGGCCACCCCGCAGTTAGTTCAGGTCGGGATCAAGACGGTTTTGGAGACCCTTCCCTACGGCGAGTGGAAAACGCATAGCAGAGTTTAACTAAACGTTACGGAAATACCGCCCATATCAAGGTTTTTCGGTGCAGCATTCACTCAAGGTGCGGATGCCGCGAAACAGCCTAGAATCTGCTCAACAATTGGGACGCGACGTCACAATTCCAAATAGCGAGGCAAGACACATGGACCCAGAAATCGTCGACAGAGGGGTTGCACAATGACCGCAGTAGCCGAGGCGCCGCAGCCTGGTACAGAGGCGATCTCATCGCCTCAGTCTGTAGTGGTTGGCATCATCGCCGGCGAGGGCGCGCAAATCGGCGTGCTGCTAGACGCCAACGCCCCGGTGTCGGTGATGATCGACCCGCTACTCAAGGTCATCAACGTCCGACTGCGGGAGCTGGGTCTGCCGGCCCTAGAAGCCAAACAGCGGGGGAGGTGGGCGTTGTGCCTCGTCGATGGCACACCGCTGCGGGCCGCCCAGTCGCTGAGCGAGCAGGACATCTACGACGGCGATCGGGTATGGCTGCGGTTCGTCGAAGACACCGAGCACCGCTCGCAGGTCATCGAGCACATCTCGACGGCCGTATCGGTCAACCTGAGCAAGCGGTTCAGCTCAATCAACCCGACGGTGGCCATCCAGGTCGGTGCGGCAATGGTCGCGAGCGGAGTGCTGTTGGGATCGGTGCTGCTGGGCTGGTTCCGCTGGCACCACGACTCGTGGGTGCCGGCGCCCTACGCCTTGGTCATCGCGGTGCTGGTGATCTCCGTGGCGCTGATGATCCTGTCGCGTGCCAAGACCGTTCAGGATCGCCGCGCAGGCGACATCTTGCTGTGGAGCGGTCTGGCGCCACTTGCGGTGGCGGCGGCTGCCGCGCCGCCCGGACCAGTCGGTGCGCCGCACGCGGTGATGGGATTCGCGGTCGCAGGCGTCGGCGCGATGCTGGCCTTGCGGTTCACCGGCCGTCGGCTGGGTACCGGCACTGCGATCGTCACGGTGTCCCTGGCCGCGACGCTGGCGAGCCTCGCCCGGATGGCTCTGGGCGCCGGTGCGGTCACGCTGTTGACCTGCATACTGCTGGCCTGCGTGTTCGGCTACCACGGCGCCCCGGCGCTGTCCCGCTGGTTGTCCGGGATCCGGCTGCCGGTGTTCCCGTCTGCCACCAGCCGCTGGGTATTCGAGGCCCGGCCTGACCTGCCGACCACCGTGGTGCACCCGGTCGGCGGCGGCCGCCCGACCCTCGAGGGC
>NZ_JBATXN010000444.1:0-5432 GCF_049673265.1 Mycobacterium sp.
GGTCACGGCCGATCTCCTCGGGGATTCCTTCGTCCGCCGTGCTGTTCAAAAAGATTTCGCCGGTGGCACGCACGACCACGCAGACAGGCCCGAATGGCCGCGTCCCGGCGATCCATAATTGCGGCGCCCCGGTGACATACCGGACGTTGGCCTGTCGTCCGAGCACCAGGATGTCGATGTCGTGGGCTTCCATCTGCGCGAGTGCCCGTTGGCGACGGCCCAGCCGTAACGCCATGCCGTCGGGCGAAATGTCAGGACCCATAAGGCGTGTACGGGTAGTCGGTAATCGGCAGGAAGCCATCTTCGGTGATCACCACGATCTCCTCACTGCGGTAGCCGCCGGTTCCGTCTTCCCACACCACCGGCTCCAGGACCAGCACCATGCCGACTGGAAACACGAAGTTGTCGTCGTATTCCTTGCCCAGATCAGTCCCGATCATCGGCGGTTCGGCAGGGTATGTGCCGATGCCATGTCCGAGATAGAAGTGTGGGAGCCAGGGCTTGCTACCGCCGTTGGCGGCGATCGCCGCGCGAGCCAGATCACCTGACGTGGCACCGGCTTTGGTCACTTTCAAGACCGCGGCGAGGATATGGCGCCACTTGTCGAATTGCTCTTGCTGGCGCGCCGACGGCTCGTCGCCAACCAGCCAGGTGCGGCCGAAATCCGAACAGTACCCGGCGTAGCTGATGCTGACATCGGTCCACAGCACGTCACCTTTGGCAAGTTCACGTTCCCCGGTCAGCAGCGGAAGCGCGAGGTCGCCATGGGTGGTCCACACCCCCTCGGCCCGGGACGGCGGCATCACCTGCCAGATCGCCTCGAGCATGTTGGCCGTCGCGCCCAGTTCGAATGCCCTGCGCACCAGCTTGGCTGACAGATCGATTTGCCGCACGCCCGGCGCCAACTGCTTCTGCACATCGACCATGGCCTCTTCGGTGATGCGACTCGCCTTGCGAAGGCACGACACTTGGTCTGGTGTCTTGACCAGGTTGGCCGCTCCCACCACCACCGCGGCCTCCGAGGGCGGCCCGCCGGGGAAAAGCCGATCCGCGGCCCGGCGCATCTCCCCCGTCGTCTCATCGACAGCGACCCTGGCGCCCGGCGGGATCAAATCATCGATCACGCGCGCGAAATGCTCTACGCCTTCTTCTAATTCAAGATAGAGCGGGCCATGCAGATGATCCGCCGGCAGCTCGGATTCCGACGCGGCTCCTTCGCGAAACGGTAGGAACAAATGCGGATGCTCGTCGGCGGCAAGCACGATCGCCACCGGCCGCTCCACGTGCGACAGCCCGGCATCCAGCACCGGCCAACTGGCGCCCGTGGCATAGACCACGTTGTCGTTCATCAACAGGACCAATGCATCGACACCGTTGTCGGCCATCACCGATCGAAGCCGCGCGCCGGTTTCGCGACGCATCCGCGGAAAGTCGGGCGCCTCGGGAATGAGAAAGGTGTGTGCGGCCGGAGGAGTCGTCATCTACACATCCTTGATGTTGCCCCGGCTCACCATGTCACGCCACGCGCAGCAGGACAAGCCGACCGTTCGGACTCAGCCGGTGCCGCCTTGGGCCGTGGCCAGCTCGCAGAGATGCTTCAGCGAATTATCCAGGTGCGCGGGATCGAACGGCGGGAATCCAATGTGCTCACGGAGATTCGGCGCAACCGCCGACCAGTCGTAGGTAAGGGTGACGTGCGATTCCGACGATCCCACGCTGCATATGTCATAACCCCAAATCCAGCCGCCGAAAGAAAGGTTGCCGTCGCCTGCCGCGTCTTGGCCGGGTTCCCAGGCAATCGCGCGTGGACGGTCGCAGACAACCACCTTGTTGGCCATCTCGTAGTTCTTGTTGGGGTGGCCGTCGTGATACATCGCGACCCTGAAGATCTGGCCGGCGCCCGTCAACGGCTCGCGGTCGACGGCTTCTCCTACCCAACCCGTCCCGTCGATGGCGGAGTGGGTCGTCGGGTCCGCCAGCACATCGAACACCGTCTCGGCCGGGGCGGGGATGGTGATCGTGGCGCTCATGGTGTCGTTTGTCATGCCAATACAGACTGCGATAGGCCAGAAAAATCATCGCGCGGGGACCGTTACCCATCAAGGCAACACAGCGACCTTCCATATTTGTCTGAGTTCACGACATAGGTGACACATGAGTCGCGTCATGGGTGACACCTGCAATGGCCTCATGATGAGTCGCGTCATAGGTGACAGTCATGGCTCATGTCGAAAGCACGTGTGGCCGTCTTGGAAGTCGTCAGTGGAAACCTCACCGTCACCGCTGCCGCGCGGGCCTACGGACTGTCCCGACAACACATCTATCGACTGCTCAAGCGCTATCAACTCGGCGGCCTCGACGCTGTCGAACCTCGCTCGCGACGACCCGCCAGCAACCCCCGCGCCGTCAGTGACAAGGTCATCGCCGCCATCGTCGTGCTGCGCGAACAACTCACCGCCGACGCCTCGACGCCGGGCCCCTAACGCTGCAAGAGCATCTGGCCCAGCAGGGCCTGGCGGTGCCGGCCACCTCCACCATCCGACGCATCCTGCACCACCACGGCCTGATCAGCCCACAACCACGCAAACGCCCCAAAAGCTCCTACCACCGCTTCGCCGCCGACAAACCCAACGAATGCTGGCAATCAGACTTCACCCACTGGACTCTGGCCGACGGCACCGACGTCGAAATCCTCAACTGGCTCGACGACCACTCCCGATTCCTGCTGGCCTGCACCGCCTACCGGCGCGTCACCGGCCCCGACGTCGTGGCCAGCTTCACCGCCGCCGCCATCCGATACGGCCTACCCGCGGCCACCCTCACCGACAAAGGAGCCGTCTATACCTCCCGATTCACCCACGGCCACAACGACTTCGAACGCCTACTTGCCAGCCTGGGCATCACCCAGAAAAACGGTCACCCCAACCACCCACAGACCCAAGGCAAAATCGAACGCTTCCACCAAACCCTCAAACGCTGGCTCGCAGCCCGACCCCACCCCGCCACGATCGCCGACCTACAAACCCTGCTCGAGACCTTCAGCGCCCTCTACAACACCCAACGCACCCACCGCTCCCACCCCGCACGAACCACCCCCGCACAGGCCTACCAAGCACGCCCCAAGGCCCACCCCACCAGCCAACCCAGCGCACACTTCCGCATCCGCCACGACACCGTCGACCAATTCGGCAAACTCACCCTGCGTCACGGCAGCCGGCTACACCACCTCGGCATCGGGACCACCCACGCCCACACCTCGGTGCTGCTCCTCGTCACCGCCCACACCGTCACCGTCATCAGCAAAGCCGGCCACCACGTCCTGAGCAGCCACCACATCGACCCCGACAAAAAACTATCGGCGCAACCAACAGAAAACCCCGGCCGATGGCCGGGGCGATCTGTAACCAATGACGCGACTCATGTGTAACCCATGACCCGACTCATCACTCTGTGGAGCTAAGGGGATTCGAACCCCTGACCTACTCGATGCGAACGAGTCGCGCTACCAACTGCGCCATAGCCCCTGATCGCTAGCAGGCTACCAGTCGCGACGTGCGTCGCCGAACCGTTACTGCCCGGCAGCTCGCGGCAGGTCTCCGTGCCAGCCGTAATCCCGCGCGTACGGCGCGTAGTCGAGATGCTCGAAGATTGGATCCTCGTCGTCGATCTCCAGCACGACGGCTCCCGGGCGCCGCAGCCGCGACGGGACGACGTCGAATTCGCGGTCATAGGCGTTCTCGACGCCGAGGCGCGACCGCGCCATCCGGTGCATCCGACGGCGTTGCACCCGCTCCTCGATCCGGGTCTGCCGGCGCAGATACCCCAGGTAGAGCACCGTCACAGCGGCAAAGCTGCCGCAGATCCACCACGCCCCACGATTCAGCAGGAACGCGGCGCTCGCCGAGCCGACCAATGCCAGCGCCATGACCATCAGCACCCGTTTGCGAAATGCGTACTTGCGGGCGCTAACCGCGGCCGCGGTCTCGTGTTGATGGCGCCGGGAAAACGCGTGCGCGACGGCCACAGGCGCTTCCTCAGCGACCGGAATCCCCGATGTGTCGTCGATGTATTCGTATTGATCGGTGCCCTCGTCCTCGGTGTCCTCGCCATCCGAGGTCTCGTCCTCGGCCACCTGTTGGGGCTGCTCCTCGGCCACCGGCTCGGCTACCACCGCGTCGTCCGCGTCGGCCACTTCGGCGTCGCGCCCAGCCTCGTCGACAGCCACTGCGGCCGCGACGACATCGCCGCCGGCTTGCGGCATTTCCTCGGTGTCGTCGGAGTCGAGGTCTTCAAGGTCCCCGTGCTCGTCCTCTTCTGGCTGCCAGTCCGGGTCACTACGGTGTCCAGCGGCCGGTCCGGCCCGTTTGAGCAGCCGGGCCGCCGCCGCACCGCTGTTGAGCACGCGGGTCGCCAAGGCCACATCGCTGGTGCGCCGCACCGCGTCGCGCTTGCTGATCAGCATGGGAACCAGCACGAACAGCCAGAGCACCACGAGCGATATCCATAACAATGACTGCGGGATGCTTGGCATGGTGACCTGCTCCTTTCCCCGCCAGATTAGGCCGGTAGTCGGCGCATTCAGTCGAGGCGCGCCCAGGACAATTACACACCTGTAATTTGCTGCTGACAAGCACCACCAGCCACAAATGTCACATTTGCAACAGGATCAAGCCCAACTCGCGTGCCCGTCACGCACCAGAGCCGACGTCACCGAGCCGTAGACCTCGTCGGCTGTCAGGCCCACCAACACGTGATCGCGCCAATCCCCGTCGACCTGGAGGTAACGGCGCAACAGCCCCTCCTCGCGGAACCCAACCTTTGCCAGCACCGCCCGGCTCGCCACATTCTCCGGGCGCACGGTGGCTTCCACACGGTGCAGCCTGACCGGGCCGAAGCAGTGATCCAGGCCCAACGCCAACGCTCCGGTGGCCACCCCGCCACCGGTGAACGAGCTGGCCACCCAGTACCCGATCCATGCCGACCGCAACGCGCCGTGGGTGACGTTGCCGATGGTCAGCTGTCCGCAGAAGTGGCCTTCCAATTCGATCGCATACGGCAACATGCGGCCCTTGCGCGCTTCTGATCGCAAACTCGAACACACCGCCGGCCAAGACGAAATCGAATGCCGCGCAGTCCAATCCGCTTCGGTGCTGGGCTCCCAGGGCTCCAGATGCGCGCGGTCGGCCAGCCGGGTGCGGCTCCATGCAGCGGCGTCGCGCATGCGTACCGGGCGCAACCGGATGACTCCTGCCGACACCCGCAGCGGACCCGCACTCGTCGGCCAGCCGGGATGCTGGGAGCTAGCGCGCCACACGCTCACGTGCCCGAACCACCGTGTCGCTCAGCCACGCTGAGCCAGAAACGCGACGTCGACGATCTCGCCGATGCGGATCTGCTCGGCCTCACGGGGAACCACGACCAGACAGTTTGCC
>NZ_JBATXN010000445.1:0-2935 GCF_049673265.1 Mycobacterium sp.
GGTACCAATCTCTTTGACGACGGTGGGTATTGGGTCATTAGCCGACACCAGGACATCAAGGAGATCTCCCGGGACAACGAGCTGTGGTCGACCAACGAGAAGGGCGTCGTGATGCGGTTCCCCAACGACATGACGGCCGACCAGCTAGAACTTACGAAGGCGTTGTTGATCAATCACGATCCGCCCGAGCACACCCGGCTGCGCAAGTTGGTTTCCCGGCTCTTCACGCCGCGATCGGTAGCCTCGCTTGAGGACAAGCTCGCGTCGGCCGCGCATGACATTGTTCAGGCCGCAGCCGAAAAGAACACCGGCAACTTTGTCGACGACATCGCAATGAAGTTGCCGCTGCTGGCGATCGCCGACCTCCTCGGGGTTCCCGAGGCCGATCGCGAGCAGCTGTTCGCGTGGACCAACGCCGTCATGAACAACGACGACCCAGAGTTCGACAGCGATCCCATCGTCGCCAATGCCGAGCTGATGGGTTACGCCTACACCATGGCCGAAGACCGTCGTCGTTGTCCAGCCAACGACATCGTCACCAAGCTGGTCCAGGCGGACATCGACGGCGAATCGCTGGGTGAAACCGAATTCGCCTTTTTCGTCATCCTGCTGGCGGTAGCGGGGAACGAAACCACCCGTAATGCCATGACGCACGGCATTAATGCCTTCTCCGAGTATCCCGATCAGTGGGAGCTGTACAAACGTGAGCGGCCGGAGACAGCGGTCGACGAGATCGTCCGCTGGGCGACGCCCGTGCACTGTTTCCAGCGGACCGCCCGCAAGGACGTAGAGGTTGGCGGTGCGACGATACGAAAAGGCCAGCGGGCCGGCCTGTTCTATAGCTCGGCCAACTTCGACGAAGACGCCTTCGACCGACCCTTCGAATTCAATATTTTGCGCGATCCCAATCCGCACCTTGCCTTCGGCGGAAACGGTGCGCATTACTGCATTGGCGCCAACCTGGCGCGCATGGAGATCAAGCTGATATTCAACGAAATCGCCGACCAGCTGCCGAAGATCTCCGCAGTGGCGCAGCCCCGCCGGCTGCGGTCGGGATGGCTCAATGGCATCAAGGACCTGCAAGTCGCCTACCACGGATAGCCACCTAGGATTTCGGCGTGCGCACCCACGGGTGGGCGGGTGCAACTCCGGCCACCGACGACGAGGCCGTCGCCCGTATCTTGGCGGCGGCGAGCGACGCCATCGATAATCGCGGCGCCGACTTCAGCATCGCCGATGTGGCGCGCGCGCTGGGTGTCACACGTCAGACCGTCTACCGGTATTTCCCCAGCACCGACGCCCTGCTGCAGGCAGCGGCCACCCGTGCGGCGGCCGGCTTCCTCGACCGGTTGGCGGCGCACCTTTCGGGGATCACCGATCCGGTGGATGCAATCGCCGAAGGAATCGCCACTGCACTGGAGTGGTTGCCCACCGACAAGCACATCGGTCTACTACTTGCTCGCGATCGCTCCAACAGTTTCACCGCGGAGGTCACCTCGGAGGTGGCCCTGCAATTCGCAAACGCAATGCTGCGACGATTCGATGTCGACTGGGCCGCAGCGGGTTTGACCGACAATGATTTGGCCGAGCTAGGTGAGCACTTGCTGCGGATCATCCAGTCGTTCGTCATCGATCCCGGACGCCCGCCCCGTCGTGGTAAGGCCCTCCGCGATTACTTGCGTCGCTGGGTCGGCGCGGCGGTGTATCCGGCTGCGCGCAGCTGAGCTAGTCCGAAGTCTTACCCGAGTGCATCTTCACCGCGGCGTCCACGTTCGCCTTCTTGTCCTCGCCGGCGCCCTTCTTGCGCTTTGCCACGACGGCGTCGACCGCGCCGTTGAGCGCCGAACCCAGCGGAAAGCCGAGATAGTGGGTGAGAAAGACTGCCATTTCCTTGAGTTCAGTCTCGGTGAGTTCGCCGTTGAGCAGTGCGGCGTTGATTTGAATCTCGGCGAGGTCGCGATTCCCGATCGCGGTCACCGCCGTCAACGTCATGATCCGCTTGTCGCGCATCGACAATCCCGGCCGCGTCCAAATACTGCCGAACAAGTGATCGACAGTCAGATCGAAATACGGGTCACCCTCGATGTTGGGCATCTCCCAGCCGTAGACCTCGTTCATCTTCTCGAGGCCTTTGCGGCGCAGTTCGTCCATTACGTCTCTTCCTTCGTGTGCGGTATCCCAAGACCGGCGGCCAACCGCTCATAGGCGAGCCGGGCGAGCGGTAGATCAACCGATACCGTCTCGCCCAATGCCAGCGCCAGGCTCAAATCTTTCTCCCCCAACCCGCGGGCGTGCAGGAAAGGCTGGTACAGAAAGCTGTCTGGCTCAATATCTTTCATGTCGTCGCGAACCATGATGGCTCCCGCGCCGCTGGTGAGCGCATCGGTGTGGCGCACCACCCGGCCGAGCGCCTGCAGATCCAGCCCGGCCGCCTCAGCCAGTTTCATAGCTTCGCATGCCGCGGCGTAGGAGGTAAACGTCAACATGTTGCGGGCCAACTTCATTCGAGTGCCCGCGCCCGGCGGCCCCGCGTGGATGACCATCGCGGCCCATTGCTTGAACGCCGGCTTGATCTTTTCGTAAACCTCGCGCTCGGCGCCCACCATGGTGGCGAGCTCGCCCTTCTCGGCGGCAGCCCCGCCACCACTGACCGGCGCGTCGACAATGTGAATATCTTGCGGTTTGAGCTGCTCGGCCAATTCGACGGCGGTCGTGTCACTGATCGTCGAGTGGATCGCGATGACGGTACCGGGCTTCGCGTTAGCGGCCAACTCGCCGACGACCCCCCGCACTTGCGCGTCGTCGAGAACCGTGACGCTGATGATGTCAGCGGCCGCAACGTCGGCCAAGCTGTCCGCCAGCGTCGCGCCCGCTTCGGCCAGCGGGGTCATCGCCTCGGTCCTGATGTCGTAAACAGTTACTCCGCCGGGCCAGT
>NZ_JBATXN010000446.1:0-6347 GCF_049673265.1 Mycobacterium sp.
GGCCTGGCGGGCCAGCGACGCGGCATTGACCAGCGCAGTCAACCGCCGCCGCCGGGCATCCGGATCGATCTTGGGCAACTCCACCTCGGGATCGGCGATGCCCAGCAGATCATCGAAGAGTGTTACATCTTCGGGATCTGCATCGCCAAGCCGAGCATGGACCTGGGCGCGCGCCGCTGCTGGAGCAAGACCCTCAACCCCGATGACCGTGCGCAGCAGCCGGGCCACCACACGAAAGGGAACTTCAGCGGCGTGCGATTCACAGAATGTGGCGAACACGTCCACGTTGCGGCGACGAGCCGTCGCGGCGAGCTCTCGCATCAAACGACTCTTACCGATGCCCGGTGATCCGACTAAGCGGACCACACCGCCGCTGCCCTGGACTGCCTTATTCAACAAACCCTCGATGGTGGACATCTCCCCACGCCGACCGACCAAATTCGTCTCGGCACGACCCGCCAGCCCATCCCGCAGGCCGATTCCCAGTAGGCGCCGCGCCGGCACCGGTTCCTCGACCCCTTTGATGCGCACCCACTCAGGCTCACCCATCGTGACCGTGTGCTCGACCAGCCGGGCGGTCGACTCCGACAGCATCACCCCGCCCGGCGGTGCGGCCGATTCCATCCGCTGGGCAAACCCGACCGCCTCGCCGGTCGCGACGTAACCCAACGCACCTGAACCGGCAATTACTCGACCCGAACTCAGGCCCACCCGCAACTGCAGTGCGACGCCATCGCGGCGCTCCACCTCGGCCGCCAACTGGGCGGTCTCCTCCTGGAGAGCGTGCGCAGCCAGACACGCGCGAAAAGCATGGTCCTCCAGGGCGATTGGGGCGCCGAATAGTCCCATGATCCCGTCGCCGGTGTACTCGACCTTCCCGCCACCGTAACGCTGCACCACCGCCGCCGACTGTTCCAGCAGCTTCGTCATGATCTCTCGCAGCCGCTCTACGTCGAGGGTGGCCGCGATGCCCATCGAGTGCACCACGTCGGCGAACAGCACCGTCACCTGCTTGTACTCAGCATGGACGTCGGGCTCTGTGATGGGTGCACCACAGCCATCACAGAATCGCGCACCCTCACGCGGCTCGGTGCCACATGTGCGGCACGCGGTCGCTGCGGTCATCCGACCCTCCGCGGGTTCCGCCCCCGAGGTCCCGATTTACGAGCATACGGCGCTTCCTCTTTGGGTAGAACGGGTTTAAGCAGTTACCGCGGCGCCCGTTGATTCGGGGCGGAGTGCGACCACATCGTGCCACCGAAGTCGCGTGTCAGAACGCAGCTAAGTATCAGCACCGCACCACGCCGAAGTTCCCGCGCCAATGGCAGTAGTGCGCTACTGCCATCGGCGCACCGCACTTGAATGACGATTGATATGGCGAAGCGGGGTACCTGGGCCCCATTGCCGACCGTTGCGTGCGCACGCAGATAGAGGAACGACGATGAGAACCGCAAGCTTCGCCGGGCACGGTAGCGGGATGAGGCTCAGATGCGGACCTACACCGCGTAGCGCCGTGCCGGGCACAGGCTGGATGAAGTCATGGGGGATTGGAGATAACGGATTATGACGTGGTGGCACGACGATATCAACGACCAACAGCGCGTTAACGCTATTGCGTCGCGCAACGCGACCAAGTTCCGCAGTAAACAACCAAGAGATATCAACTGGGACAGTGCAATTAAAAAGTTTCGTTCGGCGATCACGGCGTATCAGGAACCAGCCGCCAGCATGGCCTCGGCCCACACCATATGCCCCTCGAAGCCGAGCGATTGCGCCATGGCGCCATAGCTACTCACTAAAGTTCCGGAAGGCAACGTCGTCGCCGCGGGCCCGGGCCACCAGCGCGCAGCCGCAGCAGCCAGATGTCGCGTATCATCAGACCCTCATCAGCGGGCGCGGCCGCCAACCGCTCGATCGCGGCCTCGGCTTCGGCCACGTCAGCGGTGTACCCGCGATCGAGCAATGTCTCGACTGGAGCACCCGTCCCAGGTATGCCCCACTCACGCAGCTGTCCCTCGCGGAACAGATGGTCGACGGCGGTTCGACTGTCGACCCAACCGACTAGCCTAGAAACCGTGCCTGATCCCGCGACTTACCGCCCCGCGCCCGGGTCTATCCCGGTCGAGCCCGGCGTATATCGATTTCGGGACCAGCACGGACGGGTGATCTACGTCGGCAAGGCCAAGAGCCTGCGCAGCCGGCTGACCTCCTACTTCGCCGACGTCGCGAGCCTGCATCCGCGAACCCGGCAGATGGTCACCACCGCGGTCAAGGTGGAGTGGACAGTGGTCAACACCGAGGTCGAGGCGCTGCAGCTGGAATACAACTGGATCAAGGAATTCGACCCCCGATTCAACGTCCGCTACCGCGACGACAAGTCCTACCCCGTGCTGGCGGTTACCCTCAACGAGGAATTCCCGCGGTTGATGGTCTATCGCGGACCACGTCGAAAAGGCGTGCGCTACTTCGGGCCGTATTCGCACGCCTGGGCCATCCGGGAGACCCTCGATTTGCTTACCCGCGTCTTCCCCGCGCGCACCTGCTCGGCCGGAGTATTCAAACGGCACAACCAAATCGACCGGCCCTGCCTGCTCGGCTACATCGACAAGTGCTCGGCGCCGTGTGTCGGAAGGGTCAGCGCCGAGCAGCATCGGCAAATCGTGCTCGACTTCTGCGACTTTCTGTCCGGCAAGACCGACCGGTATGCGCGCAGCCTTGAACAGCAGATGAACGCGGCATCCGAGCAACTCGACTACGAACGCGCGGCCCGGCTTCGTGACGATCTCTCGGCGTTGAAGCGGGCTCTGGAGAAGCAGGCCGTGGTGCTCGGCGACGGCACCGACGCCGACGTCGTGGCATTCGCTGACGACGAGCTGGAAGCAGCTGTCCAGGTCTTCCATGTCCGCGGCGGGCGGGTTCGCGGTCAGCGTGGCTGGATAGTCGAAAAGCCTGGCGATCCCGGCGATTCCGGTGAGGCGCGGCTGGTCGAGCAATTCTTGACTCAGTTCTACGCCGATCAGGCCGAACTCGACGGCGCCGCAGACGAATCCGCCAACCCAGTCCCGCGCGAAGTCCTGGTGCCCTGTCTGCCGTCCAATGCCGACGAGCTGACCACCTGGCTGTCAGGTCTGCGCGGTTCGCGGGTGAGGCTGCGGGTGCCGCGTCGCGGCGATAAGAAGGCGTTGGCTGAAACCGTGCAGCGCAACGCCAAAGAGGCGCTGCAGCTGCACAAACTCAAGCGAGCCGGCGACTTCACCGCCAGATCTTCTGCGCTGCAGAATATTCAGGAAGCGCTGGGTCTGGCCGACGCGCCGTTGCGGATTGAATGTGTGGATATCAGCCATGTCCAGGGCACCGACGTCGTCGGCTCGCTGGTGGTGTTCGAGGACGGGCTACCGCGCAAATCCGACTACCGCCACTTCGCGATCCGGGAAGCCGCGGGCCGTGGTCGCTCCGACGATGTCGCGTCGATCGCCGAAGTGACTCGGCGCCGGTTCTGGCGGCATCTACAAGACCAAGAGGATCCCAAAGTCCTGTCGCCGGAAGGAAAGTCGCGTCGATTCGCGTACCCGCCCAACTTGTACGTCGTCGACGGTGGCGCTCCGCAGGTCAACGCCGCCAGCGCCGTCCTGGACGAATTGGGCATCGCCGACGTTGCGGTGATCGGCCTGGCTAAGAGGTTGGAGGAGGTGTGGGTACCATCGGAGCCGGACCCGATCATCTTGCCGCGCAACAGCGAGGGCCTGTACCTGCTGCAGCGAGTCCGCGACGAGGCGCACCGCTTTGCCATCAACTATCACCGCAGCAAACGGTCCAAGCGAATGACCGCCTCAGCGTTGGATGCGGTGCCCGGCTTGGGTGAGCATCGCCGCAAGGCGCTGGTGACCCATTTCGGATCACTGGCCCGGCTGAAAGAGGCTACGGTCGACGAAATCACCTCTGTTCCGGGAATCGGGGTTGCGACCGCGACCGCGGTACTCGAAGCACTGGGTGGTGGCGCCGGATCGGCCGCGGCGGATGAGGAAACGGTCGCCGAACGGGCATCGGGATGACGGAGCGCGAATTGCAGAACGGCCCAACCGAAGATCACGCCGCCGCAACGGAATCCGGGATTGACGTGGTTTTGGTCACCGGCTTG
Source organism: Mycobacterium sp. (assembly GCF_049673265.1). Classification (GTDB taxonomy): domain Bacteria; phylum Actinomycetota; class Actinomycetes; order Mycobacteriales; family Mycobacteriaceae; genus Mycobacterium. Next base: position 4,139 of record NZ_JBATXN010000446.1, read on the forward strand.
TCCGGTGCGGGGCGTGGCACTGCGGCCAAAGTGCTCGAGGACCTGGGCTGGTACGTCGCCGACAACTTGCCCCCTCAGCTGATCACCCGGATGGTGGATTTCGGGCTGGCAGCGGGATCCCGGATCACCCAGCTGGCCGTGGTGATGGACGTACGCTCGCGCGGGTTCACCGGTGATCTGGACTGGGTGCGCAACGACCTGGCCACCCGCGATATCACCCCCCGGGTGTTATTCATGGAGGCTTCCAACGACATGTTGGTGCGCCGCTACGAGCAGAATCGCCGCAGCCATCCGCTACAGGGCGAGCAGACCTTGGCCGAGGGCATCGCCGCTGAGCGTGAGATGCTGGCTCCGGTTCGCGCCACTGCCGACCTGATCATCGACACCTCGACGCTGTCGGTGCGCGAGCTGCGGGAAAGCATCGAACGGGCCTTCGGCGGCGAGACCGTCGGCAGTACCAGCGTCACCGTCGAGTCTTTCGGCTTCAAGTACGGTCTGCCGATGGACGCCGACATGGTGATGGATGTGCGATTCCTGCCCAACCCGCACTGGGTTGACGAGCTACGCCCGCACACCGGCCAACATCCGGCAGTCCGTGATTACGTGCTTGGGCAGACGGGCGCGGCGGAGTTCCTGGAGACTTACCATCGATTGCTGACCCTGATTGTCGACGGGTATCGCAGGGAGGGAAAGCGCTATATGACCGTCGCGATCGGCTGTACCGGCGGCAAGCATCGCAGCGTGGCCATCGCCGAAGCTTTGGTGCGGCTGCTGGAGCCGAACAAGCAGCTGTCGGTACGGGTATTGCACCGGGATCTGGGTCGCGAATGAGCCGCGCCGGCGACGATGCGGCGGGGGCACCCCCGGCTGCGAAGCGGCGAGGGGGACGCAGCGATGCTGAGGAGCGGCGCCAATGAGCCTCGAAAAAAGCCGCAGCATTGTCGCCCTGGGCGGCGGACATGGTTTGTATGCCACGCTGTCGGCGGCCCGGCGACTCACCCCGCACGTCACCGCCGTCGTCACCGTCGCAGACGACGGCGGCTCGTCTGGCAGGCTGCGCAGCGAACTCGATGTGGTGCCGCCGGGCGATCTGCGAATGGCGTTGGCGGCGTTGGCATCTGACAGCCCGCAGGGCCGCCTGTGGGCGACGATTCTGCAGCACAGGTTCGGTGGTACAGGCGCGCTGGCCGGACACACGATCGGCAACTTGCTGCTCGCCGGCCTCAACGAATTGCTGACCGACCCGGTCGCCGCGCTCGACGAACTCGGCCGGGTCCTCGGCGTGCGGGGGAGGGTGCTGCCAATGTGCCCGATCGCACTGCAGATCGAGGCCGACGTCTCTGGCCTGGAAACCGACCCGCGGATGTTCCGGTTGATCCGCGGGCAGGTGGCGATCGCCACCACTCCCGGAAAGGTTCGCCGCGTCCGGCTGCTGCCCGGTAACCCGCCGGCCACCCGACAAGCGGTCGACGCGATCTTGGCCGCCGACCTCGTCGTATTGGGGCCCGGATCGTGGTTCACCAGCGTGATCCCGCACGTGCTGGTGCCCGAGCTGGCCGCGGCGCTGCAGGCGACCAGGGCCCGCCGCGCGTTGGTGCTCAATTTGGTGGCCGAACCGGGGGAGACGGCCGGCTTCTCAGTAGAGCGTCATTTGCATGTGCTGGCACAGCACGCGCCCGATTTCACCGTCCACGACGTGATTATCGACGCCGAGCGGGTGCCGAGTGAGCGCGAGCGTGAGCAGCTGCGACGTACCGCGACGCTGCTTCATGCGCAGGTTCAGTTCGCGGATGTGGCCCGGCCTGGTACACCTTTACATGACCCGGGCAAGTTGGCCGCGGCGCTGGATGGGGTGGGTGTGCGCAACATCGAGCCACCTTCGGCGACGGCCACTACCGCGATGCCGATCGAACAAGAACGTCAGCAGACCGGCGCCGAGGGACCGGGTCGTAACGGACCGAGGGGTGACGACGCGTGGCGATGACGGCCGAAGTCAAAGACGAGTTGAGCCGCCTGATGGTGAGTTCGGTGAGCGCGAGGCGAGCCGAAGTGACCTCACTGCTGCGATTCGCCGGCGGGCTACACATCGTGGGCGGCCGCGTGGTCGTCGAAGCCGAGGTTGATTTGGGCAGCATCGCACGACGACTGCGCAAGGACATCTTCGACCTGTACGGCTACAACGCCGTCGTTCATGTGTTGTCGGCCAGCG
>NZ_JBATXN010000447.1:0-14604 GCF_049673265.1 Mycobacterium sp.
GAAGGCGGCGATGGCTTCGTCAACAGTGCCATTGCGCAGGGCCGGCCCGGCCAAGTCGCCACCCACCGGGCGAGTAATGGATGTGCTTGCGGCACTGTCGGATTCATCGGAGGGGCAGACATCAGCCGAACTGGCCAAGATATGCGGGATCAGCACTTCGACGTGCGCGCTGGTGCTGACCGAACTGGAGCGGCGCAGCTGGGTGACCCGTCACGAGGATCGCCGCTACACGTTGGGCAGCGGATTGTTCGCGCTGGTCCACAGCCTGAGAGGGCAATTCCCACTGTTGGACCGCGGCCGTGATGCGCTGACCTTCCTGCACACCACGCTGAGCGCGGGTTGTTCGATGTCGAAAATCGGGCCGACGCACCTGACGACCGTCGACGCGATCGGCCACGGCACCGACGGCGAGCACGCGGTCGGCCAGCACTTCCCCATCGGACCTCCGTTCGGCTTGGTGGCGATGGCCTGGCGTGACGACCGTGCTGTTGACGCCTGGCTGCAGCGGGTTACGCCGCGGCTGACCTGGGCTGAAATCACCGCGCATCGACGGGTGCTCGCCGCGATACGGGACCGCGGGTACGGAGCGTGGCGGTTCGACGCGGCGCACACGTCGCTGCACGACCGGCTCACCACGGTGCTGGCATCCCTGGAGCCGACCGCCCGGGTGACGCGCGAGCTGAGCGCGCTGATGACGATGGTCACGTTGCAATCTGTCACGCATACCCTCGAAACCGAGCTGCCATCAACGGAATTCGTCGTCTTGCCGATCTTCGGGCGTGATGGCCAGCCGGAGTACCAGATCGAGATCCACTTGGGCGGCCGTGACCAGCTCACCCTTGCCGACCTCGATGCCGCGCTCAGGCACGCCCAGGCGCTGCTAGTAGCGTGACCGGCCATGGGACGCGTGGACGGAAAAGTTGCATTGATCAGTGGCGGTGCCCGCGGCATGGGCGCATCGCATGCGCGGGCGTTGGTCGCCGAAGGAGCCGAGGTCGTAGTCGGCGACATCCTTGACGACGAAGGTCACCGGCTGGCACAGGGATTGGGTAATGCGGCGCGATTCGTAAACCTCGACGTGACGCAGCCCGATCAGTGGAAAACGGCCGTCGACGTCGCGCTGCACGAGTTCGGCAGGCTCAACGTGTTGGTCAACAACGCCGGCATCCTCAACGGCAACACCCTGCAAAACTTCCCGTTGGCCGACTGGCAGAAGATCATCGACGTCAACCTCACCGGGACCTTTCTGGGCATGCAGGCAGCGGTCGAACCGATGACCGCGGCCGGCGGTGGGTCGATCATCAACATCTCCTCCGTCGAAGGCCTGCGCGGCAGTCCCGGACTCTATGGCTACGTCGCATCGAAGTTCGGGGTACGCGGCCTGGCCAAGGCCGCCGCGTTAGAGCTGGCGCCGCAGGGTATCCGGGTCAACTCGATCCACCCCGGGCTGATCCGCACCCCGATGACAGCCGGCGTCCCGGAGGATTTCCTGCAGATCCCGCTGGGCCGCGGCGCCGATCCCAGCGAGGTCTCCGCCTGCGTCGTTTACCTGGCCTCCGACGAGTCGTCGTACTCCACCGGCGCGGAATTCGTCATCGACGGCGGACTGACCATCGGGGTACCGCACAAGACCATGTAGGCGACCGTTACCCCAGTTCAAAGCTTTTCTTGACACCTGTTTTGTAACGCGTTCTGGTCAGTTGGCTAAGATCGCACGGGTGAAGACCAAAGGCGCGCTTCTCTGGGAGCTCAATTCGGGATTCCGCATCGATGAGATCGAGGTGGGCGATCCCGTCGCGGACGAAGTCCAGATTCAGTTGCATGCCGCGGGCATGTGCCACTCCGACTACCACCTGACGACCGGAGCCACCCCGATCGGGCTGCCCGCACTCGGCGGCCACGAAGGCGCCGGCGTCGTTACCAAAGTCGGCAAGGGCGTCACCGACATCGCCGAGGGTGATCACGTCATCCTCGCCTTCATCCCGGCGTGTGGTCATTGCCCGCCGTGCCTGAAGGGCTTCCGGTCGCTGTGCGACCGCGGCGCGGTGTTGCTCGGGGGCAAGGCCATCGCCGACGGCACCTGCCGGGTGCGGGCCGGGTCTCACGACGTGTCACCGATGAACCTGCTGGGCACGTTCGCCCCGTACATGACCGTGCACAAGGATTCGGTCGTCAAGGTCGATCCCGCTGTGCCGTTCGAATCGGCTGCGCTGCTGGGGTGTGCGGTTCCGACTGGATTCGGCTCGGCCACCAACGTCGCCCAGGTTGCGCCGGGTGAGACGGTGGCGATCGTCGGTGTGGGCGGCATCGGGATGAGCGCGTTGCAGGGTGCGGTGCTCTCCGGTGCCAAACACGTGATAGCCATCGATCCGGTCGAATTCAAACGCGAGCAGGCCATCAAATTCGGCGCCACCCACGTCTACGAGTCGATGGCGGCGGCGATCGCGCCGATGATCGACGTCACCCATGGCCTGATGGCCGACAAGACCATCATCGCGGTCGGCGAGATGCGCGGCGAGATGATCGAAGAAGCGATGACGTTGACCGCCAAGACTGGCACCTGCGTGGTGACGGGCATGGGCGCAATGACTGACGTCGACGTCAAACTCAATTTGTTCCTGTTCACAATGTTGCAGAAGACGCTGAAAGGCAACATCTTCGGCGGCGGCAACTCCCATGTCGAGACGCCGCGACTGGTCGGGCTCTACAAGTCGGGCCTGCTCAAAATCGACGAGATGGTGACAGGCACGTACCGACTTGAAGACATCAACCAGGGTTACCAGGACATGCTGGACGGCAAGAACATTCGCGGTGTGATCCGCTATACCGAAGCCGACTGGTAGCTACCCTGGGGTTATGCCCGCCACCGTCGACGTCAGACGTGCGCAAGACCGGGCGGTTACCGAGACGTCTTGGCTGAACTCCAGGCACTCGTTTTCCTTCGGTGACCACTACGACCCGGCCAACACCCACCACGGCGTGCTGCTGGTCAACAACGACGACGTGGTGGCACCGGCTGCAGGTTTCGCTACCCACCCGCACCGCGACATGGAAATCGTGACATGGGTGCTGGACGGCTCGTTGGCGCATCGCGACTCCGCCGGTAACAGCGGGATGGTGTATCCCGGTCTGGCTCAACGGATGTCGGCCGGCACCGGCATCCTGCACTCCGAACGCAACGATTCGACCAGCGATCCCGTGCGTTTCGTCCAAATGTGGGTGCAGCCCGACGTGTCGGGCATCCCACCGACCTACCAGCAGCACGAGGTCGCCGACGATCTGCTCGCCGGCCGCCTGGCGACGATCGCCTCGGGAATGGCCGGACACGATCCCGCTATCACCATCCACAACGGCTCGGCGGCATTGCACGGCGGGCGCCTCCTGCGCGGTCAGACAGTCGAACTGCCCGCGGCGCCTTATCTACACCTGTTCGTCGCACGTGGCCGGCTGAACATGGCCACCACCGATGACGACGCCGAACTGGCCGATGGCGATGCGGTGCGGCTCACCGCCTCGACTGGCGCGCGGGTCACGGCCCATGAGCCATGCGAAATTTTGGTCTGGGAGATGCACACATCACTCGGCGACTGACGCAGCGACGCCTCTGGCCTGGAAAATATCGCGGCGTAAGCACCATCACCGCGACCGGCGTCATAGGGTGGGCCGGACGAAGAGGAGTCCGTTATGGCTGAACCCAGCGGCCGGCACGCCGCACCCGAAGCCGACGTGCCCGCGCCACCGCACCCAGATGACGTGCCCCTATCCGACCTTGCCAACCCCAAAGCGACGCGGACGGTGCGGTTCTGGACCGTCCCGATCGTCGTCACGCTGATCGTCTTGGCGGCGCTGGCCGCTTTTTACCTCGGCGGAATCCTGCGGCCGATGACCAACCTGCGCCACTTCCCCATCGCCGTGGTGAACGAGGATGCCGGGCCTACCGGTGCGCAGGTCGTCAAGGGATTGCTCGCCGGTTTTGAGAAGGACGACGCATACGACGTCCGCGTGCTGTCCCACAACGACGCCAAGAACCAACTTGATACCGCACAGGTTTACGGGGTCGCGGTGATACCGCCCAACTTTTCCTCCAGGCTGCAGGCGTTTGCGAAAAGCGCGCTCAACCCGGGCCGCGTCGAGCGGCCCATCATTCTCGTCTCGACGAATCCGCGGGCGGGCACCCTGGGGGCCAGCATCGCCAGTCAGACGCTGACACGTGCCATCACAATGGTGGATCACCGTGTGGGCGAGCGGCTTTCGCAGGAAGTAGCGCAGCAAGCGGGTCCAGGACGGCTGCCCGCTGCTGTGACGTTGATGCTGCAGAATCCGATCCAAGTCGAATCCACGGTGCACGATGTATTACCGGACGGGACCGGGAATGGGCTGTCTGCGTTCTACTATTCGCTGTTGCTGGTGCTGGCCGGCTTCACCGGCAGCATCGTGGTCAGCATGCTGGTGGACTCGATGCTCGGTTTTGTGCCCGCCGAATTCGGTCCGGTCTATCGGTTCGCCGGACAGGTGAAAATCTCTCGATTCCGAACGCTGTTGATCAAGTGGGCGCTGATGGTGGTGCTGGCGTTGCTGACGTCGGCCGTCTACATGTTGATCGCGTCGCGGTTGGGTATGCCGATCCCGCGGACCTTGCCGTTATGGCTCTTCGGGGCCTTCGCGATCGCCGCAGTTGGTATCACGTCCACGTCGCTGATCGCCGTGCTCGGTTCACTGGGTGTACTGGTCAGCATGTTTGTGTTCGTCATCCTAGGGTTGCCGTCGGCGGGTGCCACGGTGCCGTTGGAGGCCACGCCGCAGTTGTTCGACTGGCTGGCGAAATTCGAACCGATGCACCACGTCTTCTTGGGTGCGCGAGCGCTGCTGTATCTCAACGGTCAAGCCGACGCGGGATTGTCGCACGCCCTGACGATGACCACCGTCGGGCTCGTCATCGGTCTGCTGTTCGGCGGCATCGTCACCTGGATCTATGACCGCCGCGGCTATCACCGGCTTCCGCCAGGGTTCGAGGCATCCACTGCGGCGACGAGTGCATCCGAACCGACCGCCACCGCCGAGTGGACGACAGGGTCGACCAGCGCGCCGGAGTAGCACGCAAATGGCCAGCGGCCGAACGTAATTGGACCGCGCCTAAACCGTCACGCGACTGTTATGCGACTTTACCGGGCTATCGCCGCGGTTGATGTTGTGCTGGTTGTACCAACTTTCGTGCCGAAAGGGCAACCGTGCCGTCTCTCGTCGCCGCCTTCCGGCGCACCGCCGCCTGCTGCGCCGTGACGGCGCTGTCAATGACGCTGGCCACCAGCACGGGGCAGCCGGTCGCGCGCGCGGAGGCCCGCGACCTGTTGGCCAGTGCCATCGCCAACACCCAAGGTTCCTACCTGGTGTACAACTTCGGCAGTGGGCATCCGGCGCCGATGCTCAACGCCGGCGGTAGCTGGTATGACGGCGGCAGCGGAGGCCACCTGATGATCATCAAGGGTGCCTCGCAACGGCTTTCACCGCATCTGCTGGTGGACAGCCATAACGGCTACCAGGCGCGCTGTGAACAAAATCCCGGGGCGCGCACCGGCGACGGGTTGATGCAAGCCTCGGAGACTTACGCTCCCGTGCAGGCCTGGCAGGTGATGGGCCAGCCGACGATCGCTATCAACGCGAACTTCTTCGACGTCCGCGGCCAGAAGTCGGGCTCGTGGCGGTCCACCGGGTGTAGTTCACCGCTGGGTGCCTACGTCGACAACACTCACGGCCAGGGCCACGCCAATCAGGCAGTCACCGGCACGATTCCCTATGCGGGTAAACAAGGTCTGTCCGGCGGGGGTGAAAACTGGAGTGCATTGGCGACGATGGTTCTGCCGACCCATGGCCCGCCATCGGTGTTGTGGCCAAGGGGCGGCCGGGATGGTCATGACTACGATGCCGCCACTTCGGTTGTCACCGGCTTGGTCGACCGGGGCGAGTCGTTCGTCGCGGTGAGCGGGCTCGGCCTCTTGTCGCCGGGCAGCATTGGGCAGCTCCATGACGGTGGTCCCAGCGCCGCGCGCACGGCGCTTGCCTATTCGCGACCCCGCGACGAAATGTATGTGTTCCAAGGCGGCAGCTACACGCCGGACAACATCCAGGACCTGTTCCGTGGCTTGGGCAGCGACACCGCTATCTTGCTCGACGGTGGCGGGTCATCGGCGATCGTGCTGCGCCGCGACACCGGCGGCATGTGGGCCGGGGCCGGCGTGCCGAAGGGGAATTGCGATACCCGGGAAGTCCTTTGCGACTCGCGCGAGCGGTCACTGCCTAGCTGGCTTGCTTTCAATTAGGTTCGACGGCGGTGTGCTCAGGCCCAAACCGGAAGATCAGCAGGCTGACCGCAACCACCGTCGCAGCCAAAGCGATCACCGGGGCCACGGTGAACCGTGACATCGTGGCGCCGACGATGGCGCCGCCGCACATTGCGAAAATAACGCTGTAGCGGAGCTTTTCGCGTTGCCCGCTGCCGCCGGCCAGCCTGCTGTCGACACCGATACCGACTACCGTCGACGTGAGAACGGTGGTGCTCAGCTCCTGAATACCGAACTGGCGTGCCGTGGCATTCTGCACGCCGAACGTCGTTGCCAGCCCGCCGATTAAAAATAGTTTGGTGTTGGCTTGATAGCCGAGCACACCGGTGCCGGCCAGGATCGACAGCACCACCAACATGACGACCTCGATGCCCAGCGCAGTCGTGAGCCACCGACGGGTCTGCACGCCGAAGTGCCGCGTCAACCGGCCGCCGATCACGGTGCCGGTGAGGAAACTTACGAACGCAACGATCGCGGCGGTCAGATCGACGCCCGCCCGCGGGACGAACCAGAACCCGAGGAAGATGATGTTCCCCGTCATGTTCGCGACGAAGACATGACCGAGTACCAGCACACTGATCGCATCGACCAACCCGGTCGCGAACGTCAACAGCAGCAACGCGGCAACCGTCAATCGGTCCGATACCGGCGAGGCCATCACGTCAGCGGCCATGCGGTCCTTAGAACTTGGGCGTCAAATCCAGCGAGGTGATGGTCGTCATTTTGGTAACGAGCCATCGCGCGTGATCGCGTTTCATCACCAGCCGATAGGACAGGTACTTCAGCGAGGGAATGTCTTTGGTGGCCGGGCTGGTGGAACTGGTGTTGGTGTAGACGATGGCGGTGGCATCCGCACCGTTCAACGACTCCACCGCTGCCCCGGTGACCTGTGTGCTGTTGCTGATTTGAGCCTGCTTATTGGGCGCCACGATCGCATCGATGTATTTGCGGTAGGCCGCCTGGAAGTCGCCGCTGAGATACTGCGCCGCCCGATCAGCCAGCTTGTCCATGTTCTGCGGGTTGTACGTCCACAGCGTGGTGATTGCATTCGCGGCGGTGCGGGCGATGCGCAGCTTGGTAGCCACGGTGGCCCGTTCCTTCACATACGGTTGCAGGGTCGCGCCCGCGAACGCCGCGGAGCAGACGAACAATACGGCCGCAACAACCGCAGCGACCACCGACCATCTGCCAGCGGACCGGCGGTGCCGCCTGCCGGCTTCGGTCGCCTCCCCGGCCTCGTCGGCCGTCGGCTCGTCGTCTTCGGTTGTGCCGTCGTCGGTTTCGTCGCCAGCATCCGATTCACGTTGTCCGGCTTCGGCTTCAACCGTGTCGGCGGAGAGGTCGAATCCCGACTCGCGGTCGGAAATCTCGTCGGTCAGATCACCTTCTGCAGGCTGCTGATCTTCCACTGGTCGCCTTCCCGCTGAGCAGTTACCACCCAGCGAATTATGTTATCGATTATCTGCTTCTGGTCCGGCGTCTTAAACGTGATGTCGGTGGCCACCAGAACATTCGCGCTGCCGTCGTCGTTCCATCTCTCCACCCCAGCTTCGCGAGTGGTGCCTTTGGTCGGTTCCGCCTGAGCGGTCTGGATGAGGATCTGGTTCTTTTCGTCGCGGTATTGTTTGGCGAAATCGCCTGTCGCCTGGGCTAATACCCGGTCTACATATGCGTTGGCGTTGAACGGATCCAGCGTCGTGAACCCGGCCATGAACGATCGAACGAAGCCGAGTACGTCGACTTCCCTCATCGCCACCTCGTGATGCGATCTCTGCTTGACCAGAACGAAGGAGGATAGCCCGATCCCGCTGGCCGCAAGGATTCCCGCGACGACCATGGCGACCGGCATCGCCCAACCCCGTGACGGCTTCCACCACCGCCGCGGCAGCTTCAACCGCAGCCGCAACCTGGACCGCAGCGTTGATTTGGGCGTCCGCCCGTCGAAGAACGGCACCTCGTCAGGCTGGATTCGGCGGCGGGGGCTCATTTTTGCCCCTGAACGGGTCTTGGTTTTGCCACTGGATCCAGGTTGTCGACGAGCCAACGCCCGCCTTCGGCCTTGAATGAAACCCGCACGGTGGCGGAGATGGGGCGTTGCTCGTTCCCGTCGCCGCGGTGCCCCTGCAGAAAAAGCAGCATCGTCGCACGGTTCCGTGCTGCGGACAGCACCGTGCTGTCGACCGCCCAGTACTCATTGACGATGGGTCGGCGTTTCTTCGCTGCCTCTTGTTGTTCGACCAGCTTCGGCCGGTATCCGTCGGTCGTCAGCGATTGAGCCCGCTCGAATTGCTGCTTCAATGATTTCGGGTCGTAGGAAAGCATTTCGGCGACAATCTTCGGTCCCTGCACCGAAATGGCGTCGCGCGTCCGGTCAGCCGCCCTATCAGGCAGATAGACTGCCACGACGCTTGATCCTGCGCCGGCGATGCACAGCAACGCCGCGGCGGCCACGACGGTAGCGGCCTTTCGCCCGATGCCAGCCGGTCGACTGTCCGGTTCGACCCGGCGAACCTCGGTGCCGAGCAGCAAGTCGGCGAAGGTACGCCGCCGTGGATCCCACAGCGGCCATAGCCAACCGATGCAGACCGAATAGGTGTCGAGCGCGTGGGCAAGCTCTCTGCACAGCAGTCGCCCCACGCCGACAGAAGCACCGCCCTGGTGCACGACTGCTATCCCCATTAGCGCACGCCCCAGGCTCCAACCGCTGACCGCCGGCAATATCACCCGGTTAACCCATGCCAGCAGCATGGCGGTCGCAAGGACGGCGAGGCTCGCCCACCACCATGCGCTGTAAAACGGCACCGCCAACCAAACCATCAGAATCGTCGCCACCACGGCGAGGCCGGGCAACACGTCGACGAGGTATGCGGCTGCCCGAATATGCCAGCGCGCCAGCTCATTCGACGCTGCGTCGTCGACTGCCGGTGTGGTCTCGGTCTTTTCGAGCACCACCGTCACTTGGCCACCTGGTCAAGCTTCGCGATCCGGTACTTGCCCTCGTCGGCAACCATCGTGACCCGCAACCGGTAGCCCACTTCTTGGTTCTGCGCCGCGCTGTTGGAGACCTTGACGCGCAGCGGTACCAACACGTCAACCGAACCATCGTCGTTGTTGCGTTCCACTGCCGCGCGCAGATCCGACACCTGGACTTGAGCGTTGGCAGCCTGATAAGCCTCGACGAGCAAGCTGCTGTACAAGATCGCTTGGGATCGGTAAGCCCCGGTGCCACACTCGATCATCTTTTGCGCGGCAGTGGCCATCGCTTGTGTATCGGGCGCCTGGGTTGCCGTGACGCAATCCTTGGCGGCGGCCACGGCCGCTTCGTCTCGGCGTGCGAGAGCCTCGCTCTCCTGGTGCGAACGCAGCGCAACGAAATAGGCCGACGCCCCGAGTCCGCCGGCCAGCACCACGAGCGCTGCTGCGATACCGACCAGCCAGCCGCCGCCCAGACGTGAGGGCCTTCTACCGTCGTTGGTCGACTCGGCCGCATCCTCTGCGTCGGTGTCGACGTCGAGATCCGCCTCGTCCGTCGCTTCGGTGCTGGTCTGCTCGGCTGCGGTCTCGGGCTCCACCTCCGAAGCCGAATCCTCGGTCTCGTTCGGATTCAGCCGGCCGGCGCCAGCATCGCCTTCCATCCGTCATCTCCTGTATTGCTCGAGTTGTTGACGGAGTATTTGGAACCGTCAGGGCCCACCACCTCGCCACTCATCGGACTATAGGCGGCGGCCGGTGGCCCGCCCGGAGTGTAGACGCACGGGTTGGGCTGCTGCCCGTTGCACTGCACGCTACCGGTACCCGGCCGCTGCAACGGATCGCTCTTCGGCGGCGGTGTCAGACCTCCCGGCGGCAGCCGGTCGGCGGGCAGCGGGTTCAGCCCGTTATTGACCGACGGCGCCGGTATCACGTGGCCGGGATCTACCGGCTGATCACAGCGGGCCCCAGGCGCCGGGCAGTTCCGGATCTGGTTGGGGTCGCCGAACCATGGGTTGGTACCCAGCGGCACGTAGGGTGCGTTGCTTCGGCAGTCCTGCGGTGTGGGCGCGCGTTTGCCCGGCACATCCATACACGGCATGTTGCGCGCTCCGCGAACCACATTGGCCTGGTAATCCTGCGGGATCCTGCAGTAGTTCCCTTCCCGCATCGGCGCAATGCTGGTATCCACCGGTGCGCGCCACTCCGGCGCCGGCCTAAAGCCGGTCAAACATGGCGGCGGGTAGTTGATCGCCAGCGACAGGTCCAGCGCCGCCATGTGGTCCTTCTCGTACGGCGCGGAGATCGACTGCACGATCGACCCCAGCTGCGGCAAGAACACCAGCAGCTGCTCGACGCCGGGGTGGTAGCGCTTGAGCATGTCGATCACGATTTCGAGGTTGGCCAGGGTCTGCGGCAGCGAGTCGCGAACGCCGCTGAATACCGAGTTGACCTGATCGGCGGTTGGCGCCGCTTGGGCTAGAACGCTTTTCAGATGCGAGTCTTCTTCAGCGGACTCCCTACCCAGAATGTTCAGGTTGTGCGCCCAGCGGTCGATCGCGCTACTGGATTGCGCCTGGCTGTCCAGGATCGGGGCGGAGTTCTGAATAATGTCGTCGACGTCGTTGATGTTGGTTTTGAAGTCGCTGACGATCGCCTGAGTGGAGTCGACCAGCCGCTGCAACGCCGGCCCCAATCCGCCGACTGCCTCGGCGGTCTCGTCGAGCAGCTGGCCGATCTTGTCCTTCGGCAGCACTTCCAACCCGCGGTTGGCGGTGTCCAGCGCCGGACCGATCTCGCTGGGCACCGTGCCATGGGTGATGGTGTCCCCGGGCGAGAAGAACCCCTGCGCTTTGCCTTCCGAGACCAGGTCCAGATACTGCTCACCGACCGCTGACACCGAATGCACGTTGGCCACCGAATCCAGCGGGATCTTGTACTGGTTGGCGATACTCATCGTCGCCTGCGCACCCCGCTCGGTGGGCTCGACGTCGGTCACCTTGCCGATAGTGATGCCGCGATAGGTCACGTTGGCCGTCGGGTACAGGCCGCCGGAGGCCGGCAGGTTGGCCTTCAGATGGTACTGGCCGATGCCCATCAGGGTTGGAATGCGCAAGTAGTACACACCCAACACCAGCAGGGCAACCACGGTCAGGATCGAGAACAGGATCAGCTGGCGCCTGATAAAACGAGTCAGCATTGCCGGTCCGCCCTCTCCACCAGTGGTCCCCCAGGGGCGTCGTTCGGGTTCGTCGTGTAGCGCACATCGGGAATCATCGTGGCGGGGTCCCGACCAAATGACTGATCCAGTGCGCGCAACGCGCCAGAGAACCCGGTGCCGGTCAGGAACGCGTTGTCAACTGCCGACAACGACGTGTCGACCTCAAGCGACGAGTTCATGAAGTCGCCGCGGATCAGCTTCGGAGCGGTGTCGAGGTCGAACGGTGCGGTGAAGACCAACTTCAACGCGCCCAGCAGATCGGGCGAGGCCTTGCCCAGTTCCTTCAGCGGGCACTGCAGCAACTGCAGATCTTGGTGCAATGGTCCGCGCGCTTCGCCCAGGTATAGGGCGGCAGCTTGGCTGAGCTGGCCCACCGACTCAACCGCGTCGATCAAGTGCTGCTGATATTCCTTGTTCGCGAAGTACTTGATCACCGGCGGGAACTCGGTCAATGCCCGATCCAGCACATCCGACCGTTTAGCCACGTAGGCCAGCAGCCGGTTGGTGGAGTCGATCGCGTGGGTGATGTCGTCGCGCTGCTCGTTGAGTTGGCGGGTGAAGGTGTCCAGCTTTCCGAGGAAGGCGCGGATCTGCGGACCCCGGCCCGTCAGGATGTTATTGACCTCGTTTTGTAGGGTCTCCAAATTCGGGAGCCCGCCGCCCCGCACGATCAGGGCCAGACTGGCCAGCGTCTGCTCGGTGCTGGGGAAAGCCGACGAATTCTTCAGCGGGATGCACGGCCGTAACTGCGTGCCCGGGCAGGGGCCCCCGTTTTTCAGCAGCTGCGGCGACGGATCGCGCGGCACAGCCAGCTCGATGTGCTGAGAGCCCAGCAAGCTGGTCTGCCCGATCTTCGCGGTGGCGTTCTTGGGTAGCTTGACGTTCTTGTTCAGGCTCAGCGTCAGGGTGGCCACCCAATTTTTCAGCTCGATTTTGCGGATGGTGCCGACGAAGACGTCGGCCACCATCACCTTGCTGTTGCCGTTAATAGCCAGCGTGTCCGGCATTTGCACGTAAACGGTGTAAGACCCGCCGCCGCTGCCCGGCCCACCGGGGAGCCGTACGTTCGAGATACCCCGCCACCCGCACGAACTCAGCACCAGCGCGGCCGCCAGCAGAACCAGTCCTTGCCAGGAACGGTGGCGGGCCTGGCTCATCACTCGCCGCACAAGCCGCCCGTTCGACTTGCTCCGCGCGCGCCACGCGCTCGTCATGCGCCTCACTGGCCGCCTCCTGCCGGTGCGCCCGCCTCAGCGGGCAGCGGTGGTCCTGCCGGTGCCGGCCCAGGCGCCGGCCCAGAGAGCGGCGCCGGCGTCGGCGCGACCGGACCCGGGACCACCCCCGGTCCCGGTGGCGGCGGCGGCACCGGAGCCGGATTGCCAGGCTGCCCGATGTAGGGAAGTGGACCGGGCTCCTCGTTGTAGGCGTTCGGGTATCCGGGCGGGGTCTGGTAGTTCGATTGAACCGGCGCGATGTCGGGCCCACCCATCAGTTCGGCAAGCGAATCGGGGGTCAGCAAGCTTGCCGTCACCGGTCCCACGTTGACGCCCTGCATGCCCGGGGCGGTGATCCAGCCAGTCTGGGTGTTGCGGTGCGACGTCGGTGTGTCGGGCACCCAGATCCCGGGCACGGTGGTGTCCTTGTAGCCGTTCGGCGGGTGCAGCCTCGGCTCGGAGTAGGCGACCTCTTTGGGCAACGTCGCGGCGGTGCTGAACAAGTTGAGGCCAAACGGCGGGTAGTTGAACTTGATCGCGTCGAGAATCGGCGCCAGGTACTGCGCGCAGAGCTCGGCGGATTCCTGGTAGCCCAGCCGGCTGCCGGCCTGGATCGCGCTGCAGACGAATTCCATCGGGTTCGCGAAGCCCATGGCTCCCAAGGTTCCCGCCGGCTGGCCGACGATGGCACTCTGCGCCGGGTGGTAAATCAGGTTGGCATTCGACAGCGCCGTCGGCAGGACATGCAGGCCGGTTTCCAGACCGTTCAGCGGGTCGGGTTGGACCAGTGAGTTGGTCGTATCGGCGAGGTTGTTGATGTCGTGCGTCAGCACCTCGGCGTTCTTGTCGAGGAATGGCCGAACTGTGCTGAGCAATCCGTCGAGGTTCTGTATTGCGTTGGCCAAGTCACGATCAGAGCCGGTCAAGCTGTCGGTGAATTGGGCCAAGTTCTTGTTCAGCGCGACGAACTTTTGGTCGTCGGCGTGCAGGGCATTCACGAACAGCGCCAGGCTGCGGACCACCGCGAAGAAGTCGCCGCGACCTTTGTTGAGCGCGGTCAATGCCCGCGAAAGGTCGTTGAACGTGGTGTTGATCTCTTTGCCCTTGCCGGCCAGCCCATTGGCATAGGCCTCGATGACGTCGCCAAACGGCCCTTTGGGCTGCTCCTTGGTGGGACCCAGTTTCGAGATCACGTGGGTGATCGAGTTGCGCAGCGAGTCCCACTCGGTGGGCACCTGGGTGCGCTCTTCCGGGATCACCGCGTTGTCGGCCAGCACCGGACCGCCCTTGTAGGGCGGCTCCAGCTGGATGAGCCGGGATGCCACCAGCGTCGGGTTGAGGATCAGGGCCTGCGCGTCGGCGGGCACCTTGTACTTGTTGCTGTAGTGGAAGGTCACCTTCATCTGGTTTTCGTGGGCCTTGTCGTGGGCCGGCTCGACCTTGTCGATCGCACCGACCTTGACACCCATGATCTCGACCTTGTCCCCGGAGTACAGGGCGTTGGCCTCCGGGAAGTAGGCCACCACAGTGTTATTGGTCACCTTCTTGAACAGCCAGACACCGACCCATACGAGGGCAATCGCCAGCACAATCGCCAGCGCGCCGATGATCACCGACGCCCGTGACAGCTTCGGCAGCCGGACGTTGCGGAAATCAAAGACAGTGCTCAACTTTGACCTCCTGCCGCGCCACTCTGACCTCCCGAGCTGCCTCCGGCGCCGCCGGGGATGCTGCCCTGTACGCCGGGCGCGATGTACGGCGCCGGCAGCTGGTTGCCGGGTCCCGGAGGTGCCGGGGGTCCGGGTGGGTAGCCGGGTGCGAACGTGGACGGCGGCGCGACCGGCCCCGGGGGCCCCAGCGG